>JAFWPT010000227.1 GCA_017509375.1 Bacteroidales bacterium
GACCCGTACCCCTCGGGCTTAGTGGCACCGACATTCATTGTTGACCACTTACGCCCCGACGGAAGGCCGAGGTCAACATAATCGTGACCGTTAGTATTAGTTCTAGCCTTTACTGTAACTATACACGCAGCGCTCACTCCGCTGGACCCATAGGCCGTGATAGTGGCGGTACCTTTAACTATGGCTGTAACAAGACCGTTTTGATCCACCTTGGCGACGGATTCGTCGCTGGAGGCCCAGCGCACATCACGTGCCGTGGCGTTGGAAGGGCTGACTGTGGCCGCAAACTGATAAGTATCTTTAGCTCTCAGTTCAAGTGAGGTCTTATTCAGAGATATTGATGAAACTGGGACAAAATCACTGTAAACGGGACGGACAGTATGCCCGATATATCTATACCATTGTTCATCAATAAAAACTCCTGTATTAGTCATCCACCGCCACCCGTGGCGAGAGTTATTATTATACAATTCTGATGATAATATGAACAGCATGCTACGTTGATACAAGTAAGAAGTGCCTTTCACGTAGCCAGCACTAGGAAAAAACAATGTACTCCCATTTATTTTACTCGTACATAGCCAGCCGTCAACTCCATTCAAAGTCGTTGATTTCCATACACAATTACCTTGCAATTCTTTTACCTCTGAGTAGGTCGGCATTCGCCAGCTGCCCCCCCAATTTACGCGAGCTGCGTCATCCTCCGTATCGAGGACGGTCTTGTTATCAACCGTACCGTAACTGGGGTTGGTTACGTATTTGGAAAATGGGCCGTTATGATTTGTCCCCAGTTCAAACTTATACGTTGACCAAGAGTAATTGGTCTTCGGTTGCGTCTCGCCCCAGGCAAAATATGATCCATATTCCTCAGGCTTAGTGGCTCCAACATTCATGGTTGCCCACTTAAGGCCCGAAGGAAGGCCAAGGTCTACATACTCAAAATCTTTTACAGCAACTATACACGCAGCGCTCACTCCGCTGGACCCATAGGCCATGATGGTGGCAGTGCCAACGGCTACTGCAGTCACAAGACCGTTTTGATCCACCTTGGCAACAGATTCGTCGCTGGAAGCCCAGTGGACATCAGGTGCCGTGGCGTTGGAAGGGCTGACTGTGGCCGCAAACTGATAAGTATCTTTAGCTCTCAGCTCAAGAGAGGTCTTATTCAGAGATACTGATGAAACTGGGACAAAAGCACTGTAAACGGGACGGACCGAGAGCCCGACGTAGCGGCAGTCGCAGATCTTGAAGACACCGCCGGAATCGAAGTAGACGCCGTCCGCGTAGTTCGGGTAGCCCGTATAGAGGGACGAGAACCAGTAGCGACCCTTGGAGCCGACATCGATAAGGTTCGTGTCGTTCCGGAGGCCTGCGGCGGGAAGGAAGATACTCTTGCCGTTGGGGCCCGTGACGAGTCTTCCTTTTACTCCGTTCTGGGTTGTCCAGGTCCAGGTACATTTGGTCCTTAATTCGTCTTGCTCTTCCTTTGTCGGCATTCGCCAACTGCCGCCCCAATTCACGTGGGCTGCGTCGTCCTCCGGATCGAGCACGGTCTTGTTATCTACCGTTCCGAAACTGGAACTGGTGTTATATTTGGTTTGAGTGTATTCACTACCATTACACCACTTGTACGTTGACCAATTATAATTGGACTTCGGCTCCGTCTCGCCCCAGGCATAATACGACCCGTACCCCTCCGGAGATGTAGCTCCGACATTCATATTCGCCCACTTGAGGCCTGAAGGGAGGCCGAGATCCACAGCCTCCGGCTTAGTAGGGTCTTTCACCGTGACCTTGCAAGACGCACGCCTAGAGGAATTATCGACTGACTGAGCAGTAATGACCGCGGTACCTTCCGCGAGTGCAGTTATTTTTCCGCCAGAATCTACAGTAGCAACCGAATTATTTGACGATGAATAAGTTACATCTTTATAAGTAGCATTGGACGGGGCTACTGTAGCCTTCAATGTATATGTATCTCCAAGATTCAGCAACAATTCAGTTTTATCCAAAGACACGGATGTAACGTGCACGGCAGATACTATTACCTCACAAGCTGCGGTACATTGTTCATCTTCAGTGGTTACCGTAATATATGCCTTACCAGGGGCGACAGCCTGCACCCGGCCGCTTCCGGTGACGGTTGCCACTGCTACGTCAGAGGTAGACCAACTCACCCTTTTGTTGACGGCAGTGACGGGAAGGACGGTAGCATAAAGGGTACTGCTATTACCTACCACAAGGTTCAATGTGCTCTTATCAAGACTCACTGAGGCTACTCTGGACGGATCTGCGGCTGCAGCACACAAGTTGGCTATAAAATTCTTGGCCGTCACCTTCAGTTGGGGGAACAGATCTCCGTTTTCGCTGGTCAGTGAAGTCGTACAGTCGAGATTGAGCAACACGACGGCAGAATTCTTAACCTTCTCCACACCAGATGCCTGCCCGGGATCAAACTCAGAATACCGCTGCCATATCCCGACCGTTTCATTCCAGCCCCATTGCATAAACTTGCCTTTGTCCACCGAGGAATTGTCATCGGTGCGGATACTCTCAAAGCGGAAGGTGACCATATTGTCTTTTCTGGTGCCCTTTACTATTGCCCCAGACCTGCAAGTAATGCCGTGGTAACTTATGTCATACAAACTCAGGTCGTTCATATTAAAGGTGCCTTCGATATACTTCGCCGATTTCCCTGCATCCGAAACACCGTCTAACGTAAACCGTACTTTAGTTCCGTTAGGTTTGCCGACCATAGTGATACTGATGTTGTATATATAAAAAGAGTTATTCAATTCACCGGCAATCTTATCAAAAGCGGCGTTTACCTCGCTCATATTTGAAACCCTCACGCCGTTGGAAGAAGGTTTTGACAGCATATGCAGATGCTCGGTAAACAAACTCGTACTCGCGTCCTTGCTTTGCAGACCGATAGTCCAGGCTGACAACGGAAGTCCGGCGACTTCTTCTTCATAAAGCCTTTTATTTACTTCTCTCAGATAATCGTCATTACTGCCGGGATAACTCTCGTGGAATACCGACCCGTCATCCTCTCCGTCAGTGAAAGTCACTATCGATGCACTGTAAAGGTTATCAGGATAGTTAGCCACCTGAAGCGTCCGTATAGCTTCCTTTACGGAGTAATAAAGTAAAGTGGCGTGCTCCTGCGTCAAGCCGTCTATAAAAGCGTCGAATTCCGGCTTCGTTTTGTACTTGAGCAACTTTATGGGATAAGGATACAGTTGAGTATTGAAACCTATTATACCAAGATAAAGGCCGCTCTCTGTACCTCCTGCAGGCTCCTGCCTTTCTGTCTCCTTTTTATCAATATTTGTAAGAGTTCCAAATACACAGCGCTTTATTTCAACGCCCTGTTCCGATTTCAGAATCTCGCGGTGGTTATCCTCATATACAATCGTCATGGTATAACCGGATGTTAGTTTCACCGGCAACGACACCAGATAATACCACTTCCCTTTTTCCAAGGTACTGCCTTCAGGAGCCGAAACAGATAATTCTGAATAAGAAGATTCTATGGAAGCGACTGTCGGAATACCAGCATCGTCAATGACGACATTGACGGTTCCGGCAAGGGGCTCGAAATGGTTTCCGTTGAAAGTAACCTTCTTTATTCCATCTGAACTAACGCAGAATTTAACACCGCCACAAACATTTTTAAAGGATAATTCAAAGTTGCGGCTCTTTGCGACGCTTGGAAAAGAATTCTTATCAAATGTGCCGGCTACGGCATTCTGCCTGTTCGGTATTGTAATCTTTAAGGTTTGACCGTCAAAAGCATCTGTTTCGGAATAAGGATAAACCGCCCACAGGCTCTCGTTTCCACTAAATCTGTACCCTCCGACTGAACCTGTAAAAGTGGTAGTAGCCGCCGGTTCAGTATTTGTTGACGTGAACTTAGAAGATGTATCTCCAAAAAATACGCGTATGGCTTCAGACGTATTCCACCATACGGAACCATCCGGCCTGCGCACCGTTCGTGTCTGAGGGTTGCTCTCAAGGCTAGCGTTTAATGTGATGATTCCGTCCTCAATTACATCTTCTTCCGGTATAGCCATCTCTGCAACGCAAGATGACAAGAAGGCCAAACAGCTGAGATACAATATGTATTTTAGTTTCATAGCTTCACGTTTTAATTAATCCCACTTATCGTCTGACGTCCCTTCATTGCCTCCCGACATAGTATTGGAGACCGTTACCGAACAAGTTGCACTTTTTCCGCCAACTTCAGCAATTATTGAAGCAATACCTTCCGCCAAAGCCGTAACAAGACCGTCGTTTACAATAGCGACGGACTGATCATTGCTCCTCCACGTGACAACATGGGAAGCTGCAGCCTCGGGTGGCTCAATGGTAACGACCAATTGAGACGTTTCGTTCGGCCTCATCTTCAATGATGTCTGGTCGATATGCAAAGAGGAAACAGGGATGGCAGCTTTCCGGACACTGACAAGGCAATTCTTCTGCAGGCCGCCGCAAGATGCTGAAATAATTGCGTTGCCCTCGTGTATTCCGCTTACGTTGCCATTCTGGGTCACCGTGGCGACACTAACGTTAGAAGACTCCCACTTTACCGTCTTGTCTGTGGCATCTGACGGAGCTACTGTTACTGAAAGCTGATACGTTTCACCTTCTGTTACAGTAATTTCCAATTCGCTCAATGTCACAGACGTTACAGGTATTGTCTTAGTACAGGCCGAAAGAAACAATACGGCAAGAAAAAGAAATTTTGGTTTAAGCATAGCCGGTATCATTTTAGGTCACTTGTTTCGTATTCATGAAAGTATGAACTAATATGCTAGTTTTAGTGAATACTACAAATATAGCGTTTTCTTTGTTAAGCGCCAAGGGTAAACCGAAGCATTTAGGTTCCTAAGAGAAGCGTGGATGCCTGCCCGCATAACTAATGCAGCCGGTGACCGAGGGCGCTTTGAGTACGGGAGCGGCTGGTAGACGATGGTCGGGGCGCTGGCGGCTGATTTTGTTCACGGGAGCGAGAGGCAGCGATTCGCTCCCGGGCAGGGATGTCGCCACGGGGCCTTTGGCTCCCGAAAAGGGAAGGGGCCCGCGCAGCGGGAAGGCGCCCCGTGGCGGCGACCGGCCCTGAGGCTCCGCACTCTCCTCCTACATCCAGCCACGAGACGGATGACGGACGGACCACGTACATTTCGTGTCCGCAAACGAGAGATAATTCCGCCATAGCCAGCCACGAAACCGATAAAGGAGGTTCACGTCCGTCTCGTGGCAATAGACTCAGTATTTGGGAGTGGAATGCGGCGATTCGCTCCCGTTTTACCGCTTTTTCGATGTTTCGGGAGCAGAATGCGGTGATTCGCTCCCGGCAATATTGATTGATGCGGGACTGTGGCGAAACCGTTCAGAAGGGCGATGTGAGTGCCCACGGTGTCTTCGCGAGCAGGAAAAGGGCCATGCGGCGGGGGTTGAGAAGGAAATGAACTGACTGACCGTCAGTCAGTTATATCGGAATGATTTTTCCGGTACTTTAAGGAGAGAAGCGACTAAGCCCCGCCCCCGAGGGGAGGGGTTTGGGGTGGGGGTAACGTGCCGCTGGCAGTTATATCGGAATGATTTTTCCGATATAACTGCCAGCTGTTGAAAATATTCTGCCACACCGCGTACAGGCCGCCGGCAACTGAGGTGACGGGAGTCATGTAGTTGTACCCCAACCAGATAAGGAAGCCGGTGTTCTTTTGTCCCAGAGATTGCCCGGCGGTAATCTGCACTTCCCCGTCGCGGCTGGAGTGACGCCCCACAAAAAATTGCAACGCGCAGGCCCCCATAGATACCAGCACCACGCATACCACGGCCCCTGCGGACAGATGACTCAACATCAGGGCGTGTGTCGCCAGCAGCATGGCAAGAGTCAGGCCCACACCCCAGATATAGAAAGCATAACGGCTGAGTCTCATCAGCTTACGCTGTAACTTAGGCATTGTGTACCGCACCAGCCAGGCCAGCAGCCCCGGCAGCAGCAAGAGCGGAAACACCCTCAAGGCAATATACCCCACGTAAGCCCAGAAAGTCAAGTCCGCCGCGGGACGCACCATAGGTATAACAAGCGGAATCATCAAGGTGGCCGCTACGTTAGAAAGAGTCACGTAGCTCACAGCTCCAGCCAGCGAGCCGCCGAGCTTCTCGGTAATCACTCCCGCGGCAGAAGCAGTAGGGCAGATGATGCACAGCATGGCACATTCCAGCAGAATACGTATCTCTCCCTCGCTGTATTTTGCAATCAGCGCAAGCCCCAAAAACACCAGCACCTGGAAGGCCAGGGCCAATATATGCCAGCGGTGGAAGCGGAAGTCGTGGGGAGAAATCTTTACGAACTGGAAGAACAGCAGCAAAGCAATCACCGCCCTCTGCCCCTCGGACGCAATCCGGTGGAGAATATGCCCTGCAGGATGGAGCGGCGGCATAGCTTTAAACAGAAAATACAAACTGACTCCCAGGACAATGGCTCCAGGCAGCATCCAATCCTGAATAAAACGTTCGGTCTTTCCCATTATGCAGGATATCTCACGGTGAAACAAGCGCCTCCGAGCGAGAACGAACGGGAATAGGCGATACTGGCACCGCAACGCTCCAGAATGCTGCGGGAGATTGCCAGGCCAAGGCCGGAGCCGCCGTTCTTGGTGGTAAAGTTGGGGGTAAAAAGCTTCTGGATGTTCTCTTCCGAAACTCCGGGGCCGTTATCCTCCACGACTATGTCGTAGTAACCGTCCTGCACCGACTTGCGCAGCGACACATACACTTTGGCGCCCCCGCGTCCCTCCACGGCCTGCACTGCATTGCCAAGCAGATTCACGAATACGCGGGTAAGTTGAGGCTTGGGGCCGCTGACCATTGCACCGTGCAGCCCGATATAGGTAAATTCCACGTCCTCCCTGTTATCGAACATGGAAATCTCCTCTTGCAGCAAAACGTCCAGGTCAAGCTGCGTATGCTCCTCCGTGTACAGCCTCGCGAAAGTGGAAAACTCGTTGGAAGTTTCAGTAAGTATGTCGATATGGTCCAGCAGCACCTTGCTAACATCATCAAACTTATCCTGCCAGCTGGGATCCCCTTTCTGCTTCAGGCGTATCAGGCGCTGGATCTGAAGCTTCATGGGAGTGAGCGGATTCTTTATTTCGTGCGCCACCTGGCGGGCCATTCCGCTCCACGCCTTGTCCCTCTCGGCCTGCGCAAGCTGCCGGCTGCTCTCCGAAAGCTCGTCCACCATACGGTTGTAGGAATCCACCAGGGCGGATATCTCGTCGGTACGCCCGTATTCGATATGCTCCAGCGAGCCATGCCCCGCCCTGCGCATCGTAAGCCCCATCAAGCTCAGCGGCCGGAACACCCTTTCCAGCACCACCGATTCTGAAAGCCTGGCAAGGATAAACAGCAGCAGGAATACCGTTATGATTGACATGGAATGCATTACCGCATCCCTTTCGAAGTCGTAACTCTCTTCGATATAAGGCGAACACATAATCGCCAGCACACGACCTTCGGTGCCTATCAGAGGCATGTACATGTTATGGTAATGCCTCCTGCCCACAGAGTGCTTCAATATGCAATAGCGCATGTTGAGCCTGGTAATCCGGTCCAGGGCCTCCTCTTCTATGCGGAAGTCCACCAGCGCCTTGTCCAAGGCCTCCGGGTTGGTACACAACACTATACGTCCGTTCAACGAATACACGCAAATGTCGGTTCCGGTGTTGTCGCTGACGCCCTGGATAAGGGCGGCGAA
Source organism: Bacteroidales bacterium (assembly GCA_017509375.1). The sequence continues at coordinate 7,772 of JAFWPT010000227.1, forward strand.
TTCAGGCGAATTCAGGATGTCCCCGCCTTCAATGGAGCGCAGGCCGCTTCTGGTAAGCAGCTGGAGGGCATTGATGCGGTCCGACATGATGGCCTGCTGGTTTGCCTCGTTGCGACGGTACACGAAGATTACGCTTACCGTGGCCATCACCACCAGGGCCAGAAGCAAGGATATCATGAGAGTCAGGGAGATACGCGAACGGAAATAGTTACCGCTGCCGTCGTTGCTGCGGCGCCGGCGCTTGAGGCAAGTAAGCATACCGTACAGCATCAGGCCGATGAACACCACCGCTATGGCATAACTGCTCGCACCGATCTGACCGCGGGAAATGATTACCGCTTCGTCGTCGGTGACAACATTGATAAAATGTACGTAGCCGTCCCGGTTATAGTGGCATTGCTGCTCAATGTACACAATCTCGTACATCCAGTCGTCCATGCGGGTGGAGTAAGGGTAACTTCCCCGGAACATCCGCAGGTCCCGTCTCTGGTAGCGGGAATAAGAATATGCCGCCGGCAGGGTCGTACGGCTGGAAGACCTGAATTCCAGCAGACGCGAATAGCCCTTTCCCCCGACCGCCGACTTGGGGGCCACCTCAACCAGCAGGTAAGATACTATGCCGGCTTTCACGAAAGGAAAGACTCCTATGTAATCGGAAGGGCCTTCCATGGTATTGGAACAAAGGAAAACGGAACCGTCCGCAATAGGGGTGCCGTCCCTGACCACCCTGTCGAAGTGTTCCATCACAGTTGCCGGAGAATGGCCAGGATGCACCAGCTGCACAGTCACCGAGTACTCCTGCGACTCGTTCAGGAAGTAATTGTCCACTATGCGGTTGCGTATTATTACCTCACTCCCGCCAAGCGCCGACAGGGAAGAAATTATAGCGTCCCCGGCAATATACGGTTCCACATTCAGCAGCAGCAGCTCCAGGTTCACGTTTCTGTCCACCGCAAGCTTTCCGGCCCATACCTCCATCCTGTCCTCTTCCTTTTCGAAACCCAGCAAAGCGGTGGTCGTTACCAGATAGATGGAAATCAAAGCGGATACCACCACCCTGGCGGGACGGGAGAACATGTCGTAATGGAAGCCGAAACGCCGCGAGACTGCAGGCTGCAGCATCTGGAGCAGCATAGGCACGGTTGAAAGCAGCGACAGGAACGACACGTAAACCAGCAGTGTGTATACCGACAGCGAGCCCAGCTTATAAAGCTCCAGCGATATGTTGGAGTTGGCCACTATGCTTCGGAGCAGCAGGTGGGTATAAACCAGGATGACAGCCAGAAGCAGCAGGTCGGCTGCGCTCATCAGCACTCCGGCCAGCTTCCCTCGGACGTGCCTCCAGGTGTTGCGGCGCACAAGGTAGAACAGCAAAACGCAGAACAGCACGGCAAGGTTCAGCAGTAGCACCGCGCCGAGCGAGAAAAGAACGCTGCCACCGGCATAGGTTACAGGCGAAAAAAGGGCGTACTCGTTCTGCGCGCTGCGGCCCCAGAAATACATGGCACCAGTGGCGAAGATGACGCCCAGACACGCCGGAATCGCCCGCCTGAGGGTACGTTTGGTGAACACGTAGGCCAGCGCGGCAGAGATAAACAACAGCAGAGCGACCCACAACAGGTTCGCGTCGGCCATCACTTCGCCCGACATCGAGTCGTAAAGTATCTTGAAAACCGGCCGGCCGTCGAGCCGCACGGCGCTGCCTTCACTGAAGGTAAGAGGACGGACCGAGAAACGGGCTCCAAGGTGCAGACGCGGGTTGACTCCGTTGTAGGAGCGCTTGTCGAGGTTGTCCATCACCAGCAGGCCCGAAATAAGCTTGGCGCCACCCATTTCCCTGGACTTCACAATATACCACTTTGAGCCTATGTTCATATAGCCGGGCTCGTCGGTTACGTAGTTCAGAGGAGACAGCAGGTTGACCCGTGGATTCGTAATGCGCTGCATTACAATACGGGAGGAGATGTCGTCGTTGTATAGCGGGAACTGTCCGCGCCAAGACTGGAGTGTGTCCGCAACATAAGTGTATATGACCATGTCGTCCGGCAGTTTGGCCTGGGGACGGGTCTCGAACGATTCCAGGCGCGCCATCCTTTTGGCCAGCCTCCGCTGTACCTTGCGGGCCTCCTGGGCAGTATCTCCGATGGAACGGGGCATTGCCACAGCAACGACAATCAGCACTACGCTGAACAACGCCAGCACAGCCCACAGATAGTCCCGGATATTAAAACGCTTATTCATTGTGGTACGGCTCCCCTCTCAAAATAGTGAATGCACGGTACAGTTGCTCTGCAAAAACCGTTCTCACCAGCTGGTGAGAGCAAGTCATCTTGGAAAGCGAAAGCTTGTACAACGCCCTGTCATACACGGCCGGGGCAAAGCCGTAGGCACCGCCAACCACGAAAACCAGATCTTTTCCGGCCTGCATCCAGCGTTCCAGGTGGGAAGCGAACTGTAGCGAAGTGTACTCGTCGCCGTGTTCATCTAGCAAAATCAGGGTCTCAGCGGGCTTGACCGCCTTCAGCAGGAATTCAGCTTCCTTGCTTTTTATCTGCTCCGGACTCAAGGAACCGGCGTTTTTCAGCTCCGGCAGTTCCTTTATGCTGAACTTCACATAATGGTAAAGCCTGGAGGCATACATCTCCAAGCCTTCAGCCACCCAGCGGATGTCTGTCTTCCCCATTGTGAGAAGCGTAATGTGCATCGTTTGCAAAAATAAGAAACTGGCTTAATATTTGCAAAGAATTGCGGACGTATGAAGTTGATACATCTATTAGTGATTTCTCTCCTTCTGGCGAGTCCCTTGGCCTCGGCCCAGAACTTCATGATAAAGAAAGCAGTCCAAAGCACGGCCCAGGACAGCGGCGACAACGTTTTCGTACCCATCTGCAAGTACATTGCAACCGGAAATGCCGAGGCTTTGTCCGCCTGGTTCGCGGATAATCTGGAAATAGCGGTCCTGGCCAAGGAAAGCGACGCCAGCCGTGCCCAGGCCCGCCAGATAGTAAAAACATTCTTCGACACATACACCCCCCGCAGCTTCGACATAAACCACACGGCAGGCAGGGCCAACATGAAATACGCCCTCGGCACGCTCAAGGCAGGAGGAGAGGTGTTCAACGTTACAATCTTCCTCAGCTGCAAAGATAATAGTTACAAAATCAAGCAGCTGAAAATCGAAAGACTCTGAGTCTCCGCTTATTTTCCGAAATTCCTGGATGCGAAAGGCAGTGCCATGCGCAATGCCGTGTGCCAGTATTCCCAGTTATGGCCGCCGTTGCGTACGCGGAGCTCGCTCTTTATCCCCGCCTCTTTCATCTTTGAATGAAGCTGCTCGGAGAGCTGAAGCAGGTAATCGTCGTCACCGCAGTCGATGAACCATTTCACGCTGCGCAACTTCTCCTTGACCTCTTCCGAAGCCTCTTCCACGAACTTGATTGCGGAATGCTCTGCAACGCTTAGGCTCACTATCACCAGCTTGTCCGCTTCATCCAGAGGCTTGCTCATGGAGTCAATATCTTGGTCCAGCCAAGCGCTCATGGCATAGCAGCTGGAAAACATGTCCGTATGCCGCTGGGCATACACAGCGCTGCCGCCGCCGCCCATGGAGAGGCCCATTACGGCCCTGTGGGCCTTGTCCGAAATGCAACGGTATTTGCCTTCCACCTCGGGGACGAACTCCTTGAAGAAGAAGTCTTCATAGTTCCAGCCAGGCATATTGAAGTATCCGTTTTGCTTGTGGTGCACGTCGGGATCTCCTGCGTTGGGCATAACTATGACCATGGGCACGGCCTCGCCGGATGCTATGAGTTCGTCTGCAACGCCGCGCATAGTGCCGCGCTCGGCCCAGTCAGTATGCGTACCGAACAAGCCATGGAGCAGGTAAACCACGGGATATTGACAGTCTGTCTTGCCATAGCCGTCGGGAAGATACACTGAGTACTTCAACGTAGCCCCGAGCACATTGCTGCGGAGGCTGTCTACGACTATCCTGGATGCCCCGGAAAGTGCAAACTGGGCAGCCAGCAGAAATACGAAAGAAACAAGTATCTTTTTCATCTTAGCGGAGTTTCAGTTCAAACAGGCCGTCCTGGCCCTGAACCAGGAACTTGTTACACTTGAAGTGAGCCATATCTTCCAGTTCGCCAGTGGTTCCAAGTCCCATATCCAGCACCTTCACCGGCTGCTTGCGCTTGAGGTCCCAGATAAACAGGTAGCTGGGATACTTCTCCGTACCCAGACCGGTAGGCATCATGAGCTTGTCCTTCCAAACGCACAGGCCCTGGCCGATAGTGGCATAGCTAAGGCCGTAGTCCTCAACGGTATAAGTCTCTATCACGTCATCTTTTGTGAAGACCACGTCGCCTTCGCTGAGTTTGGGCAGGCGGAACTTTATGATGCGGTGCTTGTTGTGTTCTACATCCTTGTCGCCGGTAGTGTTGCCGAAGCCGTAAAGCATCTTGTTCTGGCGGTCCACCACCCACTGGAGGGCGTAGCCGAACAATCCGTCCACATCTTCGAAATGAATGGTTTGAACCAGGCTGGAAGACTGGAAACCGGGAGCTATACGTTCTACGAAAAGCACATCCTTGCGGCCCTGGTAGGGCTTCTTGTGGCACTGGCTCACATAAATAACCGGCATCGGATCACCCTTTTCGGCCTTCTCGACGCCGAAAGAACACACATTTGAGTGGTTTACCTCATCATGAGTTGCAAGATTGAAGGCGCCAAGCTTCTCCAGTCCGTCCTTCCCATCGTACTTCCATATTGTGGCTATTCCTGTGTGCTGCAGGCTCACCACATAGTTCTTCCAGCAGTCCATGCCCTGGTAGTTGGCCTTCTCAAAGGCTGTAATATGGCGGTTTTCAAAACCTTCGCGCGCAAGAGGCACGGATACGTAGCTCTGGGCAAAAGCAAACACTCCCGAGAACAGGAGTGTTGCAATAAGAATAGAACGTTTCATGCCGCTTAGACTCTTTGTCCGTAAGAACGGTCCGTAGTGTTCACGGTAATCTTTTCACCGGCTTCAATGAAGAGGGGCACCATGATACGTGCACCGGTTTCCAGAGTCACTTCTTTCTGGGCGTTGGAAGAAGCGGTGTTGCCCTTCACTGCAGGCTCGCTGTAAGTAACTTCGAGGGTCACGTAAGTGGGCAGCTCGCAAGTGAGGCATCTTTCTTCTTCTCCGGTCACGAACATCATTTCCACGTGCTGTCCTTCCTTCATAAGGTCTGCATTCTCAACCACGTCGTGAGGAAGAGTGATCTGCTCGTAGGTCTCCTCGTGCATGAAGTTGAAGGATTCACCGTCGTCATAGAGGAACTGATAGGGGCGGCGCTCAACCTCTATGGTCTCAATCTTGGCGCCTGCGGTGAAAGTATTCTCAAGAATGCGTCCGTTTTCCAGGTTGCGGAGTTTTGTCTTAACGAAAGCGGGGCCCTTGCCGGGTTTCACATGCTGGAACCAGACAATCATACAAGGCTTGTCGTTGAATTTCAGGTAAAGTCCGTTTTTAAAATCTGCGGTTGTTGCCATATAATAAATGTGTTAATTGTTTCTACAGCCCACAAATATAGAAAAATGCAGCGTTTAATGCAAATTCAAGATTTAATGCTGTATGGCCATCAGGCGGATGTACTTGAGAATGGTGTCGCACCACTTCTGGTCTCCGGGGAACTGATAGCGGCAGTTGCCCTTGGGATCGGGGGTGAAGATGGTCTCTCCCTTGGGAGTAAGGGTGACCCAGCCGCGCTCGGACAGGGTGTAGATATCGTCGCCTTCCACTGCGTTGATGACGGCAAGGGGATCCCACATCTTCTGGCCGGTATCGCACTGCAGGTACTCATAGACCCACTTGATAGGATGGGTTTCGGTCCAGTTGATATCAGCAATTACCTGTGCATCAGGATAGAAGAGGGGGTCGCCGACCTCTCCGGGAGAGAATATCATGTCGATTTCCCTGGGCCACAGCTCGAAGAACTTAAGGGAGAAATCTATAGCCTGGGTAAAGTTGTAGTCGGGCTCCACAGCCTCGCCGAAGACGCCGCCCATAGCATAGATGTTCTTGACTTTGGCACGTACCAGTTCCACGCCGTTCAGGGGAGAATACTCATCGGGAACGGACTGGAGCAGGCGTGCGAGCGTAGTCACGAATCCTACGGAGGCAATGGTCACGCTGTGGTCGGGCTGCTCGCTGAGAATCTTGCGGTAGAGTTTGTATCCCTCGGGATACTCTCCCGGTGCCCTGTAAGACTTCTTGAAGAGGGGTTCGGCATCCTCGTCACGGGCATAGGCCACATTATGATAAGGGATGAACACCTTGGGATCCCTGATACCGGCACGCTCCAGGCCGACGGGAATCTGAGGGTAGCCGTAGAAATTGTTCATGATATCCACCGCATCAGCATTGGCGGCACCCATACGGTCCACGATGACGCCCAGCAGGGTACAGCGTTTCATGTCCATATAGCGGTAGAGCATCATGAGGGCGAACAGGTCGTCGGTAGATGAACCCATATCGCAGTCGAAGATGATGCGGCAGTCGCGCTGCTCATAGTTGGACTTGATATTTATCTTCTTTCCAGCATCGTACACGGTGTGCTGTCCGTTATCCCGTGCAAACTGCAAGGCAGCTGCAAGGCTGTCCTCGGGGAAACAGCGGGTGGAGTCGAAATAATACTTGCCGGTTGCCGGATCACGCCAGCCGCCTACCAGATTGTTATGCTCGCGGGCGTGCTTTACTACCGCCGGAATGCTCTTTTTGTCGAAGCTGTTCTGAGTAGCCGCATAGGAGACCATCAGTCCCTTTTCCGGCTGACGGAGAGTGGTAAGGTCCAGCGTGAATCCATCCGGAAACATCTGTCCCATAGCCCAGATTGCGTTGTAAAGCTCCTTGTCGGAGAGTGGCTGTGCCTGAAGCGATAAGCCCAAGAACAGAGCTGCGATGATTGTCAATAATTTTTTCATATTTTGTCGGGTTAATTAATTGCTTTTATTGCGTCTGCCACATCTTCCAGCAGCCATTTGGGGGTAGAAGTAGCGCCGCATACCCCTGCAGTAGCGGCACCTTCGAACCAGGATGCCTGAAGCCCGGCGGCAGAAGCTACGTGGTAGCTGCGGGGATTGATGCTGCGACACCATTCGAACAGCACCTTCCCGTTGGAACTGGAGGTGCCGGAGACGAAGACCAGAACGTCGTTGGCCCGGGCAAACGCAGCCAAGTCCCGATGGCGCGACGCCACCTGCGCACAAATGCTGTCGTGCACCGTGAGGCCGGCCGTCATCAGCTGCCGGAGCCTCCCGGCCAGCAGGCCATAGCCCTCCGGACTCATCGTGGTCTGGGAAAACAGCTCCACAGGCAAATCGGCACGAAGCAGCCCCCCGGAGACGGCGTCCACAAGCTGCCCGGCGGTCTCCACCACCACCGCCCTGCCGCCGGTCTGTCCCACGAGGCCCAATACTTCGGGATGTCCGATTTTGCCAAAAATCACCACCTGGGCACGTTCGGAGGCCGCTTTTATCTGCTGCTGCAAGCGCAGCACCACAGGGCAGGTGCAGTCAATGACTCGCAGGCCTGCGCCGGCAAGCTTTACATAGGTGGACGGAGGTTCCCCGTACGCCCTGATGAGCACGGTGCTACCGGGCCCGAGCTTATCCAGGCCGGCATGGTCTATGGTGCCCAAGCCCTTGTGGCTCAGGCGGGTAAGTTCTTCTTCATTGTGAACAATGGCACCCAGAGACCAGAGCTTCCCTTCTTCCTTTGCCAGGAAGTCTTCCGCAGTAGAAATGGCGCGGATAACGCCTCCGCAGAAGCCGGAATGCGGGTCGATGCCAACACTTATCATAGGATACCGAATTTGCCCTGCATAAGGCCCTGTATCCACGCGAGCTCCTCGTCGAAGCCCATCTCGGAGTTATCCAGCTCGAAGGCATCTTCCGC
>JAFWPT010000228.1 GCA_017509375.1 Bacteroidales bacterium
GTACCGGAAGGTGTGGCTGGAACACCTCCTTTTTGGAGCGAGACCTTGACACGAAGCTCGCGGAGGTTCAAGGCACGGTAGCCTTGTACTTATCTTTTTCTATATTATATATAGGCTCGTAGCTCAGTTGGTTAGAGCGCCACACTGATAATGTGGAGGTCCGCGGTTCAACTCCGCGCGGGCCTACTTTTTTAACTTGTTACGGGGGTATAGCTCAGCTGGTAGAGCACATGCTTTGCAAGCATGGGGTCAGGAGTTCGAATCTCCTTATCTCCACAATTTCAGATCCGGTCAGTTTTGACCGGTTTTTTTTTGCCTTAAAGAAAGAGCCCGGCTGTTGTCAGCCAGGCTCTTGATTTTTCTGTTTGGTCCGCTATTAAGCGAGTTTTTCAGCTACTTTGTCAATGGCGTCCTTAACGGTGGCGATATTGCTGGTTTCCTCATCGGGAATCTTGATTCCGAAAACCTTTTCAAACTCCATAAGGAGCTCAACGGTGTCGAGAGAATCAGCGCCAAGGTCATTGGTGAAATTCGCGGTCTCAGTAACCTCAGAAGGCTCAACGCCGAGTTTGTCAACGATGATAGCCTTTACTTTTTTTACGATCTCTTCGTATTCCATAATATTTGGGTTTATTAATTAGTACTTTCGTTCAAGCGGACAAAGATATGCATAATTATTGGGATTTGCAACCGTCGTCGAAATCAGCCCGGCAAGCCGTCCGCCTGCTCAGCCGTATTGCCGTGTTCGCTCAAGTGGCTTATTATGCGCCGGGCAAGAGCCGGCCCCACAAGTGCCCCCACTTCCTTTTCCCCGGCCTTTGTGATTCTGGCTACAGAGCCGAAGTGCAGCATCAGGCGCTCCTCTGTGCGCGGCCCGACTCCGGGAATATCCCGTAGTGCGCTGTGAATGGATGCTTTGCTCCGGAGCGAACGGTGGAAGGTGATGCCGAAACGGTGCGCCTCGTCGCGAATCTGCTGCAGTACTTTGAGAGCTCGGGAGTTCCGGTCGATGAAGAGGGGATAGGGGTCTCCTACCCGTATCACTTCTTCCAGGCGCTTTGCGAGCCCCACCACGAACATCCTGTCTTGTAGTCCGAGCTCGCATAAAGCCTGCCATGCGAAGTTGAGCTGCCCGGCGCCGCCGTCTATCACAACCAGCTGTGGCAGGTCGTCGGGAGCTTCCTCCAGCATGCGTGCATAGCGCCGGTTGACTACTTCTTTCATAGATGCGTAGTCATTGGCACCGATTACGGTTTTTATCTTGAAACGCCTGTAGTCTTTCTTGCTCGGTTCGGCTTCCCGGAACACTACGCAGGACGCTACCGGGTTCGTACCCTGCAGATTGGAGTTGTCGAAGCACTCTATGTGCCGGGGTAATTCTTTCATGCCCAGGGCCTTGCGAAGTTCTTCCATTACTCCCTGGCGGTATTCGTCAGGATTGGTGTGCTCCCGCTGCTTGAGAGAGTTGAAGTGGAACTCCTTGGCGTTTTTCGCGCTGAGCTCCAGAAGCGACAGCTTGTCGCCGCGCGCCGGAATGGTGAAGTTCACGCCTTCCAGCTCCACGTCGGGCAAGAACGGCACTACTATTTCCTTCGAGAGCTCCCCGAATTTCCTTTCGATTTCACCTATGAAGCTGCTCAGCACAGACGACTGTTCCTCTTCTATCTGCATCTTGAATCCCAGATTGAGGCTCTGGATTATGGCCCCGCCCCTTACCCGCAGGAAATTGCCGAAGGCGTCGGAACCGTCGAAGATAATGGTAAATACGTCCAGGTCCCTGTCGGCGGCAGAAGTAATGATAGACTTTGCATAATGCTGTTGGAGCGATTCCATCCTCTCTTTGCAGTACTGGGCCGCCTCGAAGTCCAGTCTGTCTGCGGCTTTCAGCATGGCCGCCTTGTATTTGCCTATGACTTCGTTCACTCCGCCCTTCAGCAGATGCACGATTTCTTCTATCCAGCCATCGTATTCTTCCTGGGAAATCTTGCCTATGCAGCAGCCGCGGCAACGCCCTATATGGAAGTCGAGGCAGGGACGGTATTTGCCCCGTAGTATGGCCTCGGAGTCTATCTTGAGTCGGCAGCTGCGCAGCGGATAGTTGGCGGAAAAAAGCTCCAGAAGCGCTTTCGCATGGTAAACGGAGCTGTACGGCCCGAAGTAGCGGGCACCGTTCTTCTCCACCCTCCGGGTCAGGAACACCCGCGGAAAGGGCTCGGACGTAACGCAGCTCCAGGGATAGGTCTTGCTGTCCTTGAGCATTATGTTGTAGCGGGGCTTGTATTGCTTGATGAGGTTGTTCTCCAGCAGCAACGCGTCGGCCTCGGTCTCTACCACCGAGTACTGCACATCGGCTATCTTGCTCACCAGCAGGCGGGTCTTCACATTCAGCCTTTCCGGGTCCACGAAATACTGGTGTACCCGTTTGAACAAGTCCTTCGCCTTGCCCA
>JAFWPT010000229.1 GCA_017509375.1 Bacteroidales bacterium
CTGCAGCACGACCGCTTCCACCATATGGCCCATGCGGCCATATCCGCTGATAATGATTTTCATTGCAGTATATTTCTTATTATTCCGCTCGCGGCAAGGTGCGCACCCTCGCCGGAGCCCTTGATTACCAATGGATAAGCATCCCCGCTATGGATTACCGTCACATTCTCCGTTCCGCTTATCCAATAGAAGGGGCTGTCTATTCCCACCAGCTGCATACGGATACTGGCTTTGTAGGCTCCGGAATCGTCCCGACGGAGCGAAGCCACAAAGCGCTGGCGCTTTCCCACTGCATCCAGTTCGTCTTCCCTCTGCACAAACAGCTTTTCGTTTGCATCCAGAAGGCGGTAGAAATCTTCCACGCTCCCTTCGAAATACTCCGGGCCCAGCATAGGTACGATCTCCACATCCTTTTCCTCCAGGGGCACGCCGGCCTCGCGGGAAAGAATCAGCAGCTTGCGCAAGGCGTCCCTGCCGGCGAGGTCGATTCTGGGATCATATTCAGTCAGGCCCTCGGCCTGGGCACGCCTGAGCAAAGTGGCGAAGGACTCCCGCCTCACTCCGTCGTAGCCGGTGATAACGTAATTCATGGTGCAGGATACCACTGCCTCTATGAGCGAAACGCCGTCGCCGCAGTTGGCCCCGTCGGAAATGGATTGCAGGATGGGGAGGGCATTGCCCACGGTAGTGTCGTAGCGGAAGAAACAGCCGTTCTGCGCCGCTGCAGCCTTGATTGCGGCATACTCCACATAAGGAATCGCCAGCGAACGGCGGTTGGAGCTCACTATATTTATGCCGGCGTTGAGCAGCGGCACGAAGAAGCGCCAGATATCTTCACTGTCCGTGCAGTCCACGAAGACCGAGCGGCTTCGGGCCACATCCAGAACGTGCGCAGCGAATCCGTGGTCGCTCGATATCTCCTTGATACGGATACGTTTGCCCGCTGAAGGAAACTTTCCGTCACAGGAATCCACGATGGCCTTCAGCGCCTGCCCCACAGCTCCGTTTCCGGCCACATAGACGTCTGTCAGGGAGAGCATGCGTTCCTCGAAGAACTCACGGTGTATGGCAGCCACTGCATTGCCGGCAACGTTGGTACGGACAGTTATGAAATAATTGACGCCATCTTCCTGGCTCACATCATCCAGAGGCTTTATGCCCGCTTCCCGCAAGGCGGTAGCTATCCTTCTGGCTGCCACCGATTTACCTGTTGACGGGCCCTCCCCTACCAGACAGATGCGGGTGGTTCCGGATAGAGCATCATCCAGGGAGGCCACACCCTTCCATTCACGCACGCCGGCACTACGGTCGCTTATGACAGTGCCGCGATTTGCGGGATCGAAGGTGTTGCGTATGCCTATGGCTATCCCGCAATCCCTGGCGGGAGCTACGGCGGGGGCGTACAGCACCTTGGCCCCGTAGCGTGCCATGTCGAAGGCTGCACGGTAGCTGATCTCCGGGATGGTGCGGGCGGCGGAAGTAATCTTGGGGTTGGTTGTCATGATGCCCGGCACATCCGTCCAGATCTGCAGGTCGTCAGCACCCACGGCGGCGGCGAACAGAGAGGCGCTGTAATCCGAGCCGCCGCGTCCCAAAGTAGTCACGGCACCCTTGGTATCCCTGGCGATAAAACCCGGAGCCACGAAGATTCCGGCTTCCGGATGAGCCTCAACCGCCTCCCTGATAGCCCTATAGGTATATTCCCTGTCCACGGCGCCGCCCTCCGGACCGTTTCCGGGAGCCGTACGCACCAGATCTCGGGAATCCAGCCACTGGGTCTTGAACCCTTCACAATTCAGCTTATGGGCCAGAATACGTGTGGAAAGCAACTCGCCGAAGGATTCTATCACAGGCGGAATGCAGCGTATTTCCGAAAACAATTCCCTGCAGTCCGCTACGGCCTCGGACCTTTCCTTGCCGGTGAACAAGCGGGATATTATGGCTATATGCCGGTTTTCCAGAGTTTCTATTTCCCGTTCTGCATCGTCGAGGCTGCCTATACGGATCAAGGCATCGGTACAACCGCTTATGGCTGAACTGATTAAAATAACCCTGTCTTTCTCTGCCGCCTGCTCAACTATATCCAGGACGCGGGACATCGCCGTGGCGCTCGCCACTGATGAGCCGCCGAACTTGAGTACAATCATAATGTTCAAATATAGCAATAATTTGATATATTTGCATATTGTATGGAGTTTTTGAATTTCTCTCTGATCGACCTGATCGATATTATACTGGTAGCGGCCGTCATCTACATCGTATTCCGCTGGATACGAGGTTCTTCAGCGATGAACATCTTTATCGCCATCATCTTGCTGTTCCTTGCAAGGGTACTAGCTATGGCGGTGAATATGAGGATGATATCGGCTTTGCTGGGAGCCATTCTGGACGTTGGAGCAATAGCAATAATAGTTATTTTCCAGCCGGAGCTCCGCCGTTTTCTCAACAACATCGGGCGCACTGCCGGCAACAACACGCTGGTACGCACCCTGCTCCGGAGCCATCAGGCCGAAGGGCTTGATTCGGACACGGTTTCCGAAATCGCGACCGCCGTGGAGCAGATGGCCAAACACAAGACAGGGGCCCTCATCGTTATCCGCCGTAAGGATAATCTGCAAAGCGTTATCGGCACCGGCGACATGGTGGACGCCAGAGTCAGCCAGCGGCTGATAATGAACATTTTCTTCAAGAACTCCCCACTTCACGACGGGGCCATGATAATCGGGGGCAACCGCATAGTCGCAGCACGCTGCACCCTCCCGATTTCTGAACGGCTGGACCTCCCCGCCTCCTTCGGAATGCGCCACAAAGCCGCAGTCGGCCTGGCCGAGCAGTGCGATGCATGCGTTGTGGTAGTGTCGGAGGAGACCGGAACAATTTCATACGTAGAAAGCGGAGTCGCGACCCGCATAGACTCCATCAACTCACTGAAACTCAAACTCGGACAATTATGATTGACGCAAGACTGGAGGCGAAACTGGGTTTCGACAAGATCCGCGGCATTATCTCGGATAAATGCAAGACTGACTATGCCACGGCCAGAGTTGCCGCCGAGCAGTTCTCAACCAGCGCAGAAACCATACTCAAGCGCCTGCAGCTCACCGACGAGATGCGCCTTATCCTGCTGTTCGAGGAGAACTTTCCCACTACAGGCTACATAGACGGTCATCCCTTCCTGGAGCCGCTGCGCAAGGAGGGCAGCAGCATAGACGCCCTGAGTCTGGCCAAACTCCGCACCCTGCTGGATACCACACGCCGCGTAACCAACTTCTTCGGAAGCATAAAAGACGGCATCTACCCCCGCCTGAAGGCCCTCAGCAAGCCAGTACTCACCTTTCCGGAGATACTTCGAAGGATTGACGGGATATTGGACCGCTACGGCGACATCAAGGACTCTGCATCGGACGAACTGTTCAACATAAGGCGCAGCATAAGGGAGAAGGAAGCCTCCATTTCCAGACGCGCCACCGCCATACTCAAGCAGGCCCAGGAAGCCGGAATTACGGACGCCGAGGCCTCCGTGGCACTTCGCGACGGCAAATTCCTCATACCGGTCAACACCGCCAGCAAGCGCAAGCTGAGCGGTTTCATCTACGACGAATCCGCCACCGGCAAGACCACCTACATCGAGCCGGCGGAAATCCTGGAACTGGAGAATGAAATCAGCGAGCTGCACTTCGCCCAGACCAGGGAGATCGCCCGCATCCTCAGGGAGTTCACCGTTTTCCTGCGCCCTTACCTTCCGGAAGTGATAGCGAGCGCCGGCTACATAGGCGAGCTGGACTTCCTGATGGCAAAGGCCCAGACCGCCCTGGAATTCAAGGCCGGCATGCCTGTGATAGCCAAAGACGGCAGCGTAAACCTGCGCAAAGCCCGCCATCCCCTGCTCGAAAGAGCCCTGGAGCGTGAAGGAAAGGCCATAGTGCCGCTGACCATCACCCTCAATCCCGTCAAGCGCATCCTGCTCATTTCTGGCCCCAACGCCGGTGGAAAATCGGTGTGCCTGAAAACTGCGGGGCTGCTGCAGTACATGTTCCAGTGGGGCATGCTGATTCCCACCTCCGAAAGCTCGGAACTGCCTGTATTCGAGCGCATTGCCGTAAGTATAGGGGATGACCAGTCACTGGAAAACGACCTCAGCACCTATAGCTCGTTCCTGTCCGACATGAAGGAGATGCTCGCTTCTGCAGACGAGAAGACGCTGGTGCTCATAGACGAATTCGGCGCCGGCACCGAGCCTGCCGCCGGCGGAGCTATAGCGGAAGCCATCCTTGCGGAAATAGACCGCAGGGGCGTGTGGGGCGTGATTACTACCCACTACACCAACCTCAAGCTCTACGCATCCGGGGCGGACACCCACGTCATCAACGGAGCCATGCTGTACGACTCCTCCAAGATAGCGCCCATGTTCGCCCTGGAAGTGGGTCTCCCGGGCAATTCCTTCGCCTTTGAACTGGCACGCAAGATGCGCCTGCCGGAGAGCATTGTAAAGGATGCCGAAACACGTGCCGGAGAGGAGTTCGTGGGCATTGAGAGGAACCTGCGCAAGATAGCCCGCAACCGCCGCCAGCTGGACGAGAGGCTGCAGAAGATAAAGCATACCGACAAGGCGCTGGAGGGCATAACGGAACGTTACCAGCAGGAGCTGGAAGAGATAC
>JAFWPT010000230.1 GCA_017509375.1 Bacteroidales bacterium
AGCCCATGGCTGGCGGTTCATAGCGGAAGGGGCAGCCATAGCAGCTCTCAATAAAGTCTCTATATCGGCGTCGCTCACCGGCTCAGCGGTGTAGGACCTCACGCTTTTACGGTTGGCGATGTTCTCCAGCACGGCCTCGCGTGCCGCGTCTTTAGGGTCGCTGGAATTGCAGCAAGAAGCAACAGTCATAATAAGGGCAAAGAATGCAAATACTAACCTTTTCATATTCTTTCAATTGTAGGAAGATTACGGATTTTCAGCAACACATTATAGCGGTCCAGCGCCTCGCCCACACAATCTTCCCAAGAACGGACAATGGTCTTTGAGGCCTGTATCCCTATTCTGTGGACACGTTCCGGATCGGCAATAAGTTCCCTCAGCCTGGCCTCCATGTCGGCAGGGTCGTTCTGGATCAGGAAGCCGTTTTCCCCGTCGGTCAAAATGGTGGAAGCGGTTGAACCGGCCGCCATCATGGCAGGAGTATGCAGGGCGGCAGCCTCACGCACCACGAGAGGAGCATTGTCATACAACGAAGGGAAGAGGAACAAATCCGCAGCAGCATAATATAATGTAATACGAGACCGGTCGGTTATATTGCCCACGAACGTTACCTTATCGTCCAGCCCTTTCTCAGTCACCAGAGCCTTCATCTCTTCGGCTGCATAGCCGGTGCCCACGAAGAACATACGGAAAGGCACGTCGCCCATTCGGGCCAGGGTCTCGATTATCAGCCTGGGATTCTTTTCCCAAATATGCTGGCCGACAAATAGGAGCACGAACTCTTCAGGCTTGATACCCAGTTCGTTACGGGCATCTACAAAAAACTTTTCAGGATAATCCGCCACAAGGTCGGAGCCATTGTCCATCACTTCCACAGGTCCTTTGTAGCCATACTCGCGTATCACCTCTATAACCGACTCCTGAGGCACCCACACCAAGTCTGCTTTCTCGTAAAAATTGATGATATATTTTACGATTCCGTCCACTATTGGCGAAGGCAGCACGCGGGCGAAATCGTCCCGGTACTTGGAGTGAAAAGTCGCCACGCAAGGAATCCCTTGCAGCTTAGCTATACGCTGCGCAGCCATACCGCTTGCAAAAGGGGAATGTGCGTGAACGATCTTGAAGCGCATCTTAACTATCTTGGCCATGAAGCGAGGGTCTATTTCGGCTATTCCGGTCACATAGGGATGACGCTTGGGAACAGGTACGCTCATGTAGTCAAGTACCTGATAATCAAGTTTGCCATAGTCTGCACCAGGTACATTGGGCGTAATGACCTTCACCTGGCCTGCCAATTTTTGCAACCACTTGGCATAGTTCTCCATGCACACTGCAACGCCATCCATTACAGGAGGGAAACAGTCACAGAAGAGGCCAATGTTGGCCTCTTCTTTCTTAGGTAACAGATTCTCAAAAATATCCATTATTCAGCTTGTATTTCTTCCGAGGCTTCTGCCGATGCAGGAGCTTCTTCCACTACTTCTACCGTCTCTTCTGCAGCTTTTTCCTTATGGAAAGGAAGACCTATACATTTCAGGTTATCAGTAAAGAAAAGTACGCCGAATGCAATGACCAGCAATGCGATACACCAGCACAGTATCTTCCGCCAAAGAGGTACCCGAGGCTTGTAAGGGTCTTCCAGTTTGAGTTTCGGGTACTTGGCTACGCTAGTAAGGGTACGTCCGAAGGGGATGTTCACCTTGGCTCCGGAGTTGATTGCCCAGCCGTTTGCATTGAGTATAGGTCCCAGGTTGCGGCGGCGGAGCTTGCCCCAGGCAATGAAGCAGGAAGGGCCTGATATAAGCAGCATTATGCCCAAAATGATGAGCAGGATGCCCCACCAGGGTGTCTTGGCCAAGCCTCCGATAATGGCGGCAAGAGCAGCGGCTATCACACCAAGGGCCATACCTACAGCTGCAAAAATACCGGCAAAACGTGCAATATCGAAAGGCTGCTTCTTGGCGGCTGCATCGGCAGGAGCCGCTGACGCTCCGGTCTGAAGGTCGGTAACAGCCTTGGCATCCTTCTCGGCAGCGGACTTGTTGACAAGCCCTGTGATGAAGTTCCACAATTTAACATAAGGAGCAAAGAAAGCCTGTTTTACGCTGAGAGGATTCTCCACTACTTTAACCACCTTGGCATCCCAGTCCAGACCGTCCCTGTCATAGAAAACACCATTCAGGCCCGGACGAAGGTTGCGGGTGCCGCCGTCGGTCATCGCCGCCACTATATTCATAGTCTGGCCGCTTGTGCGGGAAGTGCAGGTACAGTAAAGAAGGAACATTCCGCTAAGACCGGCCATGTCCGAATGCTGGGACATATCGGCAACTTTGATACATACCCTGCAGCAGCGCTGGTCGATGAATAGACGCCCAGCCTCGAAAATCGCGGGCTCATTCAGGTTAGGGGAATAGAAATCCCTGAAAATCACATAGTTGTTCAGCAGCTTGAAGAAGTCTCTGTAGAGATGTGTAAGCTTGTTGACCTCGTCGATGGAGTTGGCCTCTTCCTCCAGAGCCTTGTCTGCATCCACCAAAGCGATAAGTGCAGCCTTGTCGTCGTCCTTGAGCAAAGCGTTCACTTTTTCCAGTCCGAGAGGCTCTACTATGTCACCTTTCTTGGCCCCCTTCCAGGCAATGTAGGGAGCGAATTTGCCGAGCAGGTCGTTCCACTCTGCCTCGGACACGCTGTCCTTGGCTTCGAATCCGACCAGGGCGCGAAGAGCGTCCATCCTGGCCTTCCAAGCGGGATTGATGGCGTCAAGAGGCAGCAAGCCTTCTTTGTTGGGACGGGCAAGAGGGTAAGAAGATATTTCAGTCTCGCGGGTGTTAAGGTCATCCCCGGCTATCTCTCCTATACGCTCAGCCGACACATCGACTGCAGGGGCTGCTGCATCCGTGAAGGCTATGAGCTTGCAGCGCATGAAGAAGTCCGACACCTTATCTTTTACCGCCTCGCATGCGTCCAGTGCCGCTTGGGTATTATCTTCGAAAGGGAAAATATCTTTAGTTGCGGCAGCCTGCCAGGCGGAATAATCGGCAAGTGCTGCATAGAAAGCTTCGATATGGTCGGCCGTAACACCTTGCACCCCGCTACGGTCCATGGCAGAGCCGGCGGTTTCTACAATGTTGCGGATAATCTCCTTAAGTTTCTCATTCTCTGTGGAGGCCTCAGTAATGACGCCGTCACCGTTAGCTCCGGTTTCTGCAAAAATAGCCACGCTGTCGGAAGTATCGGCAACTGAAATCTCATCTTTTTCGAGTTTGAGATTGGACAGAATCTGAAGGGCGGAGCTGTGCAGCTTGCGGCCGGCTTCGTTATCCGTATTGATTTGATTCAGAGGAAGTACCGAATTTCCCTTCAAGATTAGGTCTTTATCTTTGATGACAGTGGTCAGCCACTCGGCAGCGGCTACGATTTCCTTGACGCGGATTTTTCCGTCGCCGTCGGTATCTATCATCCTGAGAGTACTTTCATCGAATTCCAGACCCTGAACAGGGCAACTGAGAACTGTCCAGAGTTTCTGGTCCAGCTCTCCCAGGTGAGCGATATCTTCTCCGCTCTGCACGTTTACACGTACGGTCCCGCCGAGGGAGCAAAAGCTCCATTCATATTTGCCGTCTTTTTTTGCTTTCTTGGACATAATAGAGAATGTTTTGGTGTATCACGCAAACTTACGAAAAAAATCGTGAGATTCCTTGCCGGCAACAGTTTTTTGCTATCTTTGTTGCAAGCGTGCGTTATCCGATGAAAGATATTGCAATAATAGGAGCAGGTGCCGCCGGATGTTTTTGCGCAGCAGAGCTTAGCCGCATGCGTCCTGATTTCAAGATCACCGTTCTGGAGGCTCAAGGGCGTCCTATGGCAAAATTAGCCGTAACCGGAGGAGGCAGGTGCAATATCACCAACAGCTTCCGGGATGTGCGAGACCTCCGCTCCGTTTATCCACGCGGCTACAACTTGATGAAACGGCTATTGCCGAATTTCGGCCCGGCAGACATCTGCTCGTGGTTTGAGAGGGAAGGGGTACGCTTTGTCGTTCAGGACGACCAGTGCATTTTCCCTGAAAGCCAGGACGCAATGCAGATAGTCACAGTTCTGGAGCGCAGGATGCATTCAGGAGCTGTTTCCCTTAAATGCGGCAGCAAAGTATCTGCCGTCCATCCAGACCTTAGGGTTGAATGGAACGGGGGCTGTTTAATGAAAGCCGACACAGTGGTAGTATGCTCCGGAGGTGCTGCGGCCGGTATTCTGGAACCCTGTTCTCTGGAGGTGGAGCCTTATTTACCATCGTTATTCACGCTAAAGCTCAGTGAATCTGGCCTGAAAGAGTTGATGGGCACGGTGGTGGACAATGTGGTGCTGGGACTCGCCGGCACAAAACTCCGTTCAACCGGGACTCTTCTGCTAACAGACTGGGGCATAAGCGGACCGGCTACACTCAAGCTATCCTCGTACGCCGCAAGGGATTTGGCAGCGAAAGGGTATAAAGGCCAGCTTCTGGTCAACTGGCTTGGTATCGGCGAAGCCGAGTGCAAGGAGATACTCGGAAACTTGTCAGAGTGGAACGGCAGAACGGTCTCAAACTCTCACCCCCAAGAGTTAACTGACAGGCTGTGGCGATATTTAGTGGGAAGGGCGCAGATACGGGAGAACTGCCGCTGGGGCGAACTTGGCAGCAAGGGCATGGCAAGACTTGTCAATACCTTGATTTCTGATTCATACGAAATATGCGGCAGGGCCCGCTTCAAAGAAGAATTCGTCACTTGCGGAGGAGTCAGCCTTAAAGAGATAGACAAGGCCACTATGGAATCCAGAAAGGTCCCCGGTCTTTATCTTGCCGGAGAAGTCCTGGACATAGACGCCGTCACCGGCGGCTTCAATCTCCAAGCCGCCTGGTCCACAGCCTGGACTGCGGCCCACGCTATCGCAAATAAACTATAACTACTCCATCCTCGCAAATGAAGAAAGCCCGGCTGATCTTGTCAGTCGGACTTTCCGAAAAGCGCCCCGCAGGGAAAAATAAAAAAAATGCAGCTGCCGCAAAAAAATGGCCCGGGTCCTTTAGGACTCGAGCCATTCGAAAAGCGCCCCGCAGGGAAAATAAAAAAACTGCAGCTGCCGCAAAAAAAAAGAAGTCCGGCTGATAATTCAGTCGGACTTCTCAAAAAGCGGCAGCTACCTACTCTCCCACCTGGTGGGGCAGTACCATCGGCGCTAGTGAGCTTAACTTCTCTGTTCGGTATGGGAAGAGGTGGATCCTCACCGCTATAACCACCGCAGTATTTTACTTGAGAGAGATATCTGGCCTTTCGGCTTCGAAGAAAGATTTCGGGCTATTAGTACAGGTCGACTGAACACATTGCTGTGCGTACATCTCCTGCCTATCTA
>JAFWPT010000231.1 GCA_017509375.1 Bacteroidales bacterium
CAAGAGCGACCAGGAACAGTACGGCGTGAACACCTTGCTGCTCAAGAGTGAACATTCCAGCGGCCGCTCCATGGTGTTCGTGAGCGGCGGCAACGCCGAGCGTACCTTCGCAGTCTATCTGGGAGCCGCCATGGACTTGGTGCCGGAAGACCTGAAGCCGGAATATTTCCAAGGGCACGACTACTTTCATATCGAAGGCTATCTAGTTCAGAACCAAGACCTTATCCGCAAGGCGGTAGAGCTGGCCCACGAGGCCGGGTGCATAATATCCCTGGATATGGTATCCTATAACGTGGTGGAGAGCAACAACGCCTTCCTGCATGATATAGTGGAGCGCTATGTGGACATAGTGTTCGCCAACGAGACGGAGAGCCGGGCCTTCACCAAGATTCCGGGAGCCCTGGATGCACTCCGGGAAATAAGCAAGCTTTGTAAGATTGCCGTGGTCAAAGTGGGGAAAGACGGCAGCTGGCTCAAATCGGGAGACGAAGAGTATTATATCCCGGCATGGCCTGCCAACACCATTGACGCCACTGGCGCAGGAGACACCTATGCCGCCGGTTTCATTTATGCTCATTCCCTCGGAATGCCGCTGAAGGTCTGCGGTGAAGTGGGCTCCATCATCGCCGCCAAGGTGGTGGAAGTCATTGGAACCAAGATAGATATTCCACGCTGGCGCGATGCCAAGACCGAGATACGCGGGCTTATCGCAGCCAACGGAGGCACAGCCTTACCATAACGATATATTTTTCTATTCAATAAGCACGAAATGTTTGAGATTCTAACAAAAGAAATGTTGACCCCCATCATCTGCAGGATGAAGGTCTCTGCGCCCAGGCTCGCCGCCGCGGCACAGCCGGGTCAATTCCTGATTGTTCGCGCCGATGAGAAAGGAGAGCGTATTCCCTTGACCATAAGCGACTTCGACAGAGAAGAGGGTACTGTTACCATTGTAACCCAGAAGATTGGAGCCTCCACTACCGACATTATTGCTTACGAGCCCGGAGAGTGCTTCGCCGACGTGGTAGGTCCTTTGGGCCTCCCTTCCGAGTTTGTGGAAATGCCCGCCGACAAGCTAAAGGAGCAGCGTTATATCCTGATTGCAGGCGGTCTCGGTACGGCTCCCGTATATCCTCAGGCCAAGTGGCTCAAGGAGCACGGCGTGCCCGTGGATGTAATCATTGGCGCCAAGACCAAGGACATTCTCATCTACGTTGACGAGATGAAGGAGGTCTGCGACAATCTCTTCGTATGCACCGACGATGGCTCCTACGGATTCAAAGGTATGGGTACCAATATGTTGGAGCATGTAGTGTCGGAAGGTCACAGCTATACCCAGGCCGTCATCATCGGCCCCATGATCATGATGAAGTTTACCACTCTCACCTGCAAGAAGCTCGGCATTCCCGCCATCGTGAGCCTCAACACCCTGATGGTGGACGGCACAGGCATGTGCGGAGCCTGCCGCGTGAGCGTGGGAGGCAAGACCCGCTTCGCCTGCGTGGAAGGTCCCGAATTCGACGGTTACGAGGTGGACTTCGACGAGGCTATGCGCCGCCAGGGCCAGTACAAGGCCGAAGAGGCTGCAGTGAACGAGCATCACGTATGTAAAATAGGGAGGGGAAAATAATGGCAAACAGAATACCCAGAGTTGCGGTCCGCGAGCAGGATGCCAAGGTCCGCGCAACCAATTTCGAAGAAGTATGCTACGGCTACAACCGTGAGGAAGCGATGCTGGAGGCCAGCCGCTGCCTGCACTGCAAGAATCCCCGCTGCGTGGGCGCCTGCCCAGTGAGCATCAAGATTCCGGATTTCATCGCCAAGCTTTGCGAGGGTGACGTCAAAGGTGCCGCTGCCGTCATAGCTGAAGACAGCTCCCTGCCTGCAGTGTGCGGACGCGTGTGCCCGCAGGAGACCCAGTGCGAGGGCAGCTGCGTGCTGGGCGTGAAGGGCGAGCCTGTAGCAATAGGCAAGCTGGAGCGTTTCGTAGCCGATGCCACCCTCGGTGAGGCCAGTGCCGAGTGCGCACCTGCCAACGGCATCAAGGTTGCGGTCGTGGGCTCCGGCCCTGCAGGGCTTGCCTGCGCATCCGACCTTGCCAAGTGGGGTTACGACGTCACCATTTTCGAGGCCCTTCACAAGGCCGGCGGCGTGCTGGAGTACGGCATTCCCGAGTTCCGTCTGCCCAAAGACAAGGTGCTGAAACTGGAAATCGAAGAAGTCCGCAAGCTCGGAGTGAAGATAGAGACCGACGTCATCATCGGCAAGACCGTCACCATCGATTCCCTGATGGACGAGGAAGGCTTCAAGGCCGTTTTCATCGGCTCCGGCGCCGGCCTGCCCAAGTTTATGAATATCCCCGGAGAGAACCTCTGCGGAGTATTTTCCGCCAACGAGTTCCTCACCCGCAACAACCTCATGAAGGCCTGGAGGGAGGACTACCTTACCCCTATCCACGCCGGTAAGAAGGTGTGCGTAGTGGGCGGCGGCAACGTGGCCATGGATGCTGCCCGTACGGCCCTGCGCCTGGGCGCCGAGGTGCACATCGTGTACCGTCGTACAGAGGCCGAGCTGCCCGCACGCCGCGAGGAGGTGCATCACGCCATCGAGGAAGGTATCATCTTCGATATGCTCACCAATCCCGTAGAGGTGCTTGGAGACGAAAGGGGTTGGGTACGTGCCCTGCGTTGCATCCGGATGGAACTTGGCGAGCCCGACGAGAGCGGCCGCCGCAGCCCTGTGCCCGTGCCGGGAAGCGAGTTCGACATCGAGACCGAGACCGTCATCATGGCCCTCGGTACTTCCCCTAACCCTATGATTTCCAGGACTACTGCCGGTCTGGAGACCAACCGCCGCGGCTGCCTTGTGGCAGACGAGAAGGGTGCTACCACCCGTCCCGGCGTGTTCGCAGGAGGAGATGCCGTTACCGGTGCCGCCACCGTGATTCTGGCTATGGGAGCCGGACGTACGGCAGCCAAAGCCATCGACGAGTATATCAAAGGTCTCTGACCCTGAAGAAATCGGGGAAAGATTTGCTTACGCAGGCGGTGTCGTCTATCTGGACGGGACCGCCTGCTCCTATTGCGGCCACGCTGAGAGCCATTGCCATGCGGTGATCGTGGCGGGAAGTGTAGGCTCCGCCGTTGAGCAGGCGTCCGCTCAGCAGCCGGCTGACCCAGGTCTCTCCCTGGACTACAAGTTCGTCGCCCTCGGCAGCCGCTTCTACGCCCATCTGCTGCAGCATTTCCAGCACTGCGCGTGCCCTGTCCGATTCCTTCCCTGCAAGTCGGCCGAGCCCGGCTATGCGCGATTCTCCGGCGCAGAATGCCGCCAGCACTGCCACTATGGGGAAGAGGTCGGGAGCGTGGTTCAGGTCGATACTGAAGCCTTCCAGCGGCGCCCGGCGTACGCACAGCGTCCCGTCATCCATCTGGGACACCAGGGCTCCGGCTTCCACCAGTACGTCAATTATGGCTATGTCGGCCTGAATGGAGCTCATGTCCATCCCTACCAGTTCTGTGCTGCCGAATATGGCACCGGCCACCATGAAATTGGCGGCGGCGCTCCAGTCGCTCTCTATGCCGAACGATGCGGCGCGGTATTTCTGTCCTCCCCGTACCTTAAAAGTGATACCGCTGCAGCCGCTCCAGTCTTCCGCCTCCAGCAGCTGGGCGTCACCTTCCATCTCGCTCTTGGTGCCGATTCCGAAGTGGCGGAGCACGTCGAGGGTGATGTACATATAGGGTATGCTTTTGGGCTCGGTGACGTGCAAGGTGCTGTCTTTGGCGCACATAGGCAGGGCCATCAGCAGGCCGGAGATCAGTTGCGACCCGCCGCTGCCGCTAACTTCGGCATTGCCGGGTATGAGCTTGCCCCGGACGGTGAGAGGGACGTGTATTTCCCGTTTGCCTTCGGTGGGGGCATCGTCGTCGCCGTTGGTGAGCAGCACTCCGAAGGCGGCCATGATTGCCGCGGCCGAGTTCATGGGACGGCGGGGCAGGGTGCCGTGGCCCTCGATGCGGAAGGGCTTGCCGTTGATTGCCGCCAGCACGGGGATGCTGAGGCGGGCCAGCAGGCCGGATTCGCCTACGTCCAGCGACTCCAGGGCAGTGCCGGGGAGTGCTTTGATTCCGTTGATTATCAGTGTGCTTCCTTCTTTTTCGACGCCGGCTCCGAGGGCTTGCGCCACCTTGATTGCGGCTTCGCTGTCGTCGCAGGGGGAGTAGTCGGACAGGCGGGATCTGCCTTCGGCGAGCGCTGCGGCAAGTATTGCCCTCTGGGCGAAGCTCTTGGAGGCGGGCATACGGAGACCGCTGCGGTGGAAGCCTTTGGCATTGCAGTAGATTTGTGCCGCCAATTCCGCTGCGATGGGCTGACCGGGGGCGGTGGCCTCCTCTGCGTTCAGTGCAGCGTAGGTGAAGGGGGCTCCGCGGCGGAGGCAGGAAATACGGCTTTCACGCCCTTCTTCACCCATTCCGAAGGCCACCAGACGGCCCTGGAGCGAATCGATGTCTTCCAGCACCAGGCTGTAGAGACTGCCGAGCCTGGCGGCGTCTTCGGCTGAGTGACAAGTGGTTACAATCTTGGCTATGTCTGCTCCGTAGCGGAAGTAGCGGGCGAGCGCCATCTGCAAGCCGTGGTCGTCGGGGGTCTCGAGGAAGTTGTGGTAGGAGCGGATAATCTCCGTTCCACATTCTTTGCACAGCTTCTGGAAGCGGCGGCTGAATCCGGACGGTGCTTCAATTTCCAGGTCGGCAAACCTGGCTCCGGCCTGAATTGCGATGGACAGGCGATGCTCCGCGGTGTCCCAGTCGGGAGAGGGGGAGTTTTGCGGTGATGCGGCAGGCTCTTGGGAGGCGGCAGGTTGCAGGACCACGGCAGGTACCGAAACGCGGCAGGTGGCGATGAGCGGCACGTCGGTCTGCGAAAACAGATCCTCTATTTCCTCGTCACTCAGCGG
Source organism: Bacteroidales bacterium (assembly GCA_017509375.1). The sequence continues at coordinate 4,961 of JAFWPT010000231.1, forward strand.
ACACAGGTCCATACGAATCTCCGCCATCTCCAGGGACGGAAGCAATGAAAGTATCTCTTCGTAAGTCTTATGTTGAAGGCTCGTGCAAATCATATAGCAAGTGAATTACAGATTACGAAGATACGGCAAATTCGTCATTATTTCAAGATGTGGCCACGAAACGGATATGGCGCTAGTCACATCCGTCGCGCGGCAGCAGGGGTTTTATTTTTTTGTATATTTGTACGTCCCGGATTCGGGAGAATTGATATGCGCGCTGTTGTTCAAAGAGTTTCTTCTGCATCCGTCACGATTGGCGGAAAGCTGAAGTCTGTTATTGGCCAGGGATTTCTGGTCCTGCTTGGAGTTGGTCACGACGACGGTCCTGAGGATCTGGAATGGCTGGTGAAGAAGGTGGCCGGTCTGCGTGTCTTCGACGATGAGGCTGGCGTGATGAACCTCAGCCTGGCCGATGTGGGGGGAGAGGCTCTTGTCGTGAGCCAGTTTACCCTGATGGCATCCACCAGGAAGGGCAATCGTCCGTCTTATATCGCCGCCGCCGGACACGAGAAGGCAATCCCTTTGTATGAGGCCTTCTGCTCTGCTTTGTCAGCTGCCATAGGCCGTCCGGTAGGCACAGGAGAGTTCGGCGCAGACATGAAGGTTTCGCTTGTGAATGACGGCCCCGTTACCATTTGCATAGATACGAAGAACAGGGAGTAGCCGCAGGCCGTCGAATTTTTGGGCGAAATATCTCCTGATTGTCACGGTCCCATCAGCTACCCTCTTTCGTTAAGTATTTACGATTCTTTCGAAAGAATCAGCAAAATCTGCTCCTGCGGTATTGCAGGAGCTTTTTTGATTGCATAGTTTTGTGACGTAACTTTAAAAACTTACGCTATGAATAAAATCATCCTCACCCCTGAGCAATTC
>JAFWPT010000232.1 GCA_017509375.1 Bacteroidales bacterium
GATGTTGGCTGTGCCTAAGGCTACGGCGGTCACCTTGCCGTCAGCATCGACGGTGGCGACGGCCTCGTTGTCGCTGCTCCAGGTGACGGTCTGGTCGGTAGCGTCATCGGGTGTCACGCTGCTGACGCTGAGCGTCTCGGTATTGCCGGCCGAGATGGTGGTAGCGGTCTTGTTGAGCGTGATGGCGGTGACGAGAGTTGCTGCGCTACCTTCCGTTGCCTGTCCTCCTGCGAGTGTCTCGCCGGTGGTCCAGTCCTGCACGGTGACGCTTGCCACCTCAATTCTGTTCTTACCCACTACGAGGTTGAAGGTGTAGCTGTTGCCTGCCTCCAGTTCGGGGATGCCCTTCACGAGGAGGGTGCTGCCTTCGCCGTCGCTCAGCTGGATGAAGCGGGCGCCGCTGTCACCATAGCCAGGCACTACGAGGGCGGTGAAGGTGGAGTTCTGACTCCAGCCCCACCCATCGTTGCTGCCCTGTGCGTATGGCTGGATTTCTGTGCTGCTGCCCGTGGGATTGCCGTCGGCAATGCCGCTGGCTTCGCTGTAGATGCGGACGTTGTCGACGGTCTTCTGGTCGTCACGGTACTGGCTGCCGAAGCCGCTGATGCGTACGATGACGCGGGCCATCTTGCGCTCCAGCTGCATCTGGATGTCGCTGCCGCCCTCGGGACGGGAGATCACCTGCTGGCGGGTCATGTAGTCGGCGAGGGCGATTTTCTCCACGCTGCTCTGGTCAGTGGGCAGGGTGAAGGTGGTCATCGACGTGCCGGTGGTCACGGGATAGTAGGCCGAGAAGGTGAGCATGGGCTGTGTCCAGAGGAGGAACTTGTTGGGCACTGCCTCAGTCCATGTCTGGTCTTCGGTTGACGTGCACTGGAAGAGGACGGCCTCCTGGTCGTTGGTGCTGACGCTGATTTGGTCGCCTTGGTTGAACTCGCGCTGCGTGTCGCCGGTGGCGATGGCGTTGGTCTTTGTAAGCGCTCCAACCGATACGGAGACCTTCACGGCGTTGTCCGGGCGCAAATTTTCTTTCTGGCAGCTGGCGAAAGCTCCTAAGAGAGTCAGGGCTGCAATGGCTGTGTATTTTGTTTTCATAGGTCTGTCTTTTTTATTCAGTGCCGAGGTTGTCGCCGGGCTGGTCTTCCCATGAGCTGACGCTGAAGGCGCGGGCATTGAGGGTCGTGGTGTCATAGCCTACGGTGAGGGGCAGCGTGTAGTGCTTGCCCTGCTCAAGGGTGATGGCCTCGGTGTTGGTCCATGAGAACGAGCGCGTGCCAATCTTGAACGAGACGGTCAGTGCGCCGGCGGCAATCTCCTGCGGCACTACGATGGCCTCGTAGGTGGCATAGCTGTGCATGTCGGCATCGGTGGCAGCGGTAAAGGCGCACTGGTTAGCGAGGATGTCGGCAGGGGTCGAAGCGGTGACGGTCACAGTGCCGTAGTTCTCGTTGGCGGTCTCCATGGCCTTGAACTGGTAGCCGGCGTTGGTGCCCTTGATGGTGAACTCAGTGATGTCTGAGTCATTGTTCAGTTTCGGGTCAACCTTGTAGAACTCGTTGGCCAGGTCGAGCGTCACGTCGAGCTTGGTCAGGGCGTGGTAGAAGTTGATGACCAGCTTGCCGTTCCGCATTAGCGTCTCCTCGATAGAGGGGTTGGCGATGGTCTTAGTCGGCATGGTAAGCAGGTCCTGCTGCTTCAGCTTGGCCTCGGTGCTCTGGTCGGCAGCCACGGTGAGGTTGGCACCGACGATGAAGTCATAGTCGCTGAATGCCTTGCCCTGCTTGTAGGCGGCGGTCACAGTGATGCGCTGCTGGTCGTTCTGCCAGAGCATACGGTTCACGGGTGTCCACTCAGTGCCGTCAAACTGTACGGTATTGAAGTAGCTGTAGGTGGCCGATGTGGGGTTGACAATCTTCACCTGGAACTGCTGACCGTTCTGGTTCACGTCGCTGCCAGTGATGCTGGCGCGGGTGGTTACGGCCGTGGGGTCAACGAGGTTGGTGGTGAAGCGCATCACGCCGTCCTCGGGGAACTGCGACTGGACGGGTTCCGTCACGGTTTTGTTGCATGCCGCAAGGGAAAGAATGGCGGCCGATGCAAGGAGTAAATGTTTACTGTTCATAACTGTTATTTTGAAATAAGGATTTTTTATTGCAGTGCTTGTCCACCGCTCAGGGTGGTGCCTTCGGTCCAGTCGTTGATGCTCACCTCGCCCACTTCTATCTTGTTGCGGCCTACGATGAGGTTCACCGTGGTGTACTTGCCCGCCTCCAGGGGGATGTCCTCCGTGTGGGTATAGACGTAGGCCTGGCCGCCGATGGTGAGCGTGACGGTGCGGAAGCCCGTCTGCGGAATCATCAGGCCGCTGAAACTGCGGGCATAGCCCGTGGCCGCATCCTTGGCGGCAAGGGCGACGGCGGCCTGCTCACCGGCAGCGTAGGTCTTAGCCAGATAGTCGATGGTGCAACTCCCCGCAGCCGTAGCCTCGCAGGAAGTCACCTCGGGGGCAGCATCCCACTGGTTGCGGAAGTTCGCGTTGACGTAGAGCTTCGCCATAGCGTGGTCGAAGGTGAGGCTCACAGGGTTCTGCGCGGATGTGAGTCCGCTCAGCTGGCGGGCCACCAGGAGGTCGCTCTTCTCATAGTCGGTGTTGTCCACCGTATAAGGGTCGGCCGTGAAGGATTTTACCTCGCGGGCCGGAGCTACGGCCAGGAAGTAGTGCTGGATGTCCACATCGGCCCAGAGCATCTGGGTCTTCGGCGTCCACTTGCCGTCCGCGCCAAGGGTGTTGGTGACATTGTCCACCACCAGCTTGGCGGGAATGGCGGTTTTGTCCCCCGTCCACGCAAAGAGCGAGAGGCTGTCGCCGGCTTCGAAGGCGGTCTTGTTGCCCTCATAGCTGGCTTTCGTCATATCTCCGATACGGGCTTCCACGGTTATGAAGCGGCTGCCCTCGGCCACATTGCTCTTGTTGCAGGAGGCCAGCGCCAGGATGCCCAGTGCTGCTACAACTATATTTTTCATGGTATTCATATTAATAATTGTGTGGGGTCAATAACTTTTCCGTCAATGGTTGCCTCCTCGGCCCAGTCCACGATGCTGATGCCGTCCTTGGCCAGGGTAATCTGGTCGCGGCCGATGGTGAGGTTCACCGTGGTCACCTTGCCGCTTACCAGCGGAATGTCGGCGCTGTGCGTGAACACATAGGTGCCGTTGCCGCCCAGCCACTCGCTATTGCCGCTAAGGGTGATGGTGAGGGTGCGGAAGCCTTCCTGGGGGACCATCAGCGTAGTCCAGGAGGCGTTCTCCACCTGGTTCATGGCCACACCGGCAGCCTCGCCCGTGGCCGTCACCGCCTTGTGGATGTAGTCGATTGTGGCATGGTCCTTGGCCGTGGCCACGATACCCCCAATCAGGGCTTCGGCAATCTCCGTCTGCGAGGGCGGGTTGCCTTCCGTCCACTGGTTGCGGAACGTAAGGTTCACGTTGAGCTTGGCCATCGCGTGCTCGAAGCTGAGGCTCACCGGATTGTCGGCAGCCGTGACGCCACTGTCGTTGATGGCAATAAGAAGGTCGCTCTCCTGGTACTTCTCCGCTGCGAAATCCAGCGTATAAGGGTCTGCGGTGAAAGACTTCACCGCACGGGCCGGAGCAACCGCCATGAAGTAGTGCGGGTCCTCCGTGTTGTCCCAGAGCATCTGGGTCTTCGGCTGCCACAGGCCGTCCGTGCCCAGGGTGTTGGTGACGTTGTCCACCACCAGGTCTTTGGAAATGGCGGTCTTGTCTCCCAGCCAGGCAAAGAGCGCAAGGCTGTCGCCGGCCTCGAAGGCCGACTTGTCCCCGTCATAGGCCACCTTGGTCATGGAACCGATAGACGCCGTCACCGTGATGGACCGGGATGACGCGATGTCGTGTCCCTTATTGCAGCCCGACAGCACCAGGCCCGCTGCAACGGTGAAAAGAATGCTGATATACTTTTTCATGATGCTTCCGTGTTTAGATTAACATTTGGGGCTTGGACACTTCACCGTTCAAGGCATCTCCCCAGGAGACCCAGTCGGTAATCTGGATGCCGTCCTTGTCCAGGGTAATCTGGTCGCGGCCGATGGTGAGGTTCACCGTGGTCACCTTGCCGCTCTCCAGCGGGATGTCCTCCGGGCTGTGGAACACATAGGTGCCGTCGCCGCCCAGCCACTAGTCGTTGCCGTTCAGGGTAATGTAAATGTAGCGCACACCGGCCTGGGGAATCATCAGGGTGGTCCAGGAGGCGTTCTCCACCTTGTTCATGGACACCTGAGCCCACTCGCCCGTAGCCGTCACGGCTTTCTGGATGTAGTCGATGGTGGCGTGGTCCTTGGCCGTGGCCTCCACACTCTCAATCAGGGCTTCGGTAATCTCCTTTTGGGAAGGCGGATTGCCCTCCGTCCACTGGTTGTGGAACTTGAGGTTCACGTTGAGCATGGCCATGGCGTGCTCGAAGGTGAGACCGACGGGGTTGTCGGTGGCTTTGAGACCGCTGTCATTGATGGCTATCAGAAGGTCGCTCTCCTGGTACTTCCCGGCCGAGGAATCCAGGACGTAAGGGTCTTCGGTGAAGGACTTCACCTCACGGGCTGGAGCAACCGCCATGAAGTAGTGCAGGGAGGTCATGTCGTCCCAAAGCATCTGCAGCTTGGGCTGCCACAGGCCGTCCTTGCCCAGGGTGTTCACAACATTGTCTACCACCAGCTCTTCGGGGATGGCGGTCTTGTCACCCAGCCAGGCAAAGAGCGCAAGGCTGTCGCCGGCCTCGAAGGCCGACTTGTCTCCGTCATAGGCCACCTTGGTCATGGTGCCGATGGACGCCGTCACCGTGATGGACCGGGATGACGCGATGTCATGTCCCTTATTGCAGCCCGCCAGCATAAGCCCGGCCGCGGCGGTGATAAAGAGGGTAAGATATTTTTTCATGATACTTCTGGTTTAGTTCATTTCAGGTTTAAACACTTCTCCGTCATATGCGTCCGGGTTCACTACCCAGTCGGTGATAACGATGCCGTCCTTGTCCAGGGTAATCTGGTCGCGGCCGATGACAAGGCTCACCGTCGTCACCTTGCCGCTCTCCAGCTTGATGTCTTCCGGGGAACGGTAGGTATAGGTGCCGTCGCCGCCCAGCCACTGGTCGTTGCCGCTCAGGGTAATGTAAATGGTGCGGAAATTCTCCTGCGGTATCATCAGGGTGATCCAGGAGGCGTTCTTCACCTTGTTCAGGGCCACCTGGGCCCACTCGCCCGTGGCCGTCACCGCCTTGTGGATGTAGTCGATGGTGGCGTGGTCCCTGGCCGTGGCCTCCACACTCCCAACCAGGGCCTCGGTAATCTCCGTCTGCGAAGGAGGGTTGCCCTCCGTCCACTGGTTGTGGACCCGGATGTTCACATTGAGGATAGCCATGGCGTGGTCGAAGGTGAGACTGACGGGATTGTCATTGGCCGTGAGACCGGCGACGTTGATGGCAATCAGAAGGTCGCTCTCCTGGTACTTCCCGGCCGAGGAATCCAGGACGTAAGGGTCTTCGGTGAAGGACTTCACCTCGCGGGCTGGGGAAACCGCCATGAAGTAGTGGTCCGTCACCATGTCCAGCCAGCGCATCTGGGTGGCGGGGGCCCACAGGCCGTCCGTGCCCAGCGTGTTGGTGACGTTGTCCACCACCAGCTCTTCGGGAATGGCGGTCTTGTCACCCACCCAGGCAAAGAGGGAGAGGTCGTCGCCCGCCTCGAAGGCGGCCTTGGTGCCATCGTAAGATACCTTGGTCTCACGAATGCCGGCCGTTATGCGCATGGCGCCGGATTCCTTGCTCACACCAGCCTTGTTACAGGCCGCGGTGCAAAGGAACGCAAGGGTAATAAATGCAATCTTTTTCATATCTGTTATTGTTTGCTATTCCATGTCGGGGTTCAGAATCTCTCCGCTGTAGCTCCAGCCGTCCGTCCATTCGTTGATGGAGATGGAGCTGATGTACATGAACGAAGCCAATTTCTCATAATCCAGTTCCAGGATATACTTCTTACCGTTTTCCATGACGGGGGCAACGCCCTTGTAGTCCAGCTCAAGGCCCTTGTTGGTCCTGACATGGAAGAAAAGGGTGGTCTGCGTAACGCCAGACGCCGTAGGGAACACCTTGAACTCCTCCACCGCCGACAGCGCATTGGACGCATTGAGCCGGCCCAGGACCACGTCTTCGCCCAGCTCCGCGCTGGGGACGCCCCAGTGCTCCGCGCTGCGCTCGTCGGTGAGCGTGACGTAATGGGCGGGGCCACGCATGCTTACGTCAATGGTGGTCCCCTCCGGGACGTTGCTGATCTTGAGGGTGAAAAGGGCCAGCAGACGGTCCAGGTCCAGGTGAACCGTGGACATCTTGTCCTTCTCCACTTTCACATGCGCCAAACCGTTCCACGCCTGCCGCGGGTTGGAGGAGGCATGGATGAGGCTGGCATAGGTGGCAGGGAGGGTGTGCTCCGCCTTGGTGGGGAGCGTCTCGCCCAGCTCAAAGCCGTTGGACGCGTCCATATTGGCCGCAACCAGAACGTCGTATTCTCCCTCCGGAAGCGGAAGCATCCACTCGCTGGCCTCCGAAGGGGAACGGAACTCATGCACTTCCTTGACACCCCCAACGCCGGTCACCGTGAACTTCAGGTGCGTAATCTCGCTCTTGATGTCCGCAACGTCCTCCCAGCTGAGGTCGTCGCCAAGGAAGCCACGCCCCTGCGGGGCCGGGTACTTGTCCGTCTGCTCGTCCTGCGGCATGTCCACCTCGAAATGCGTCTTGTGCTGGCAGGCGCCCAGGCTCAGCAGCGCAGCTGCCGTGAGTAATATTATATAAGTCTTTTTCATAACGCGTTCTCTATTCTGCAACTATAATTTCCACGCGGCGGGCATCCCGGTTCCATTTGGCGTTATGGTCCACGCCCATCCCCACAATCGGGTGGATGCGGTCACCGTCTATGCCCAGCTCCATCAGGTAGGATTTCACCTTCTCTACGCGCCGTTCCGTGATTTGCAGGTTGTACTCGACGGTACCGGTCTTGGAGGCGTAGCCGTACAGGGACACCACCGTGCCCGGATACTGTTCCAGAATGCGGGCCACCTCTTTCAGCTTCTCGGTCTCCGGGCCCAGCTTGATGCTGTTGTCGGCAAAATAGACGTTCTGGAAGGTGCCGTGGTAGTAACGGGCCGCTTCCGCCGCGGCGGCAGCCTCGGCGGCGGCCTTTTCGCGGGCGGCCTGCTCTGCGGCTTCACGCGCAGCCTTTTCACGGGCGGTAGCCTCGGCGGCCTCGCGGGCGGCCTTTTCACGGGCAGCCTCCGCCGCGGCTATTCTGGCGGCTTCCGCTGCCGCGGCAGCCTGCGCAGCGGCCAGGGCCGCGGCCTCCTTCTTCTTGTCCTTGCCGAAGGAATACGTGAGCTTGAGCCCGGCGTCCCAGATGAGGTTGGTCTTGTGCGCCTTGTTGGGAATCATGTCGAAGCGCTTGCCCGTGAGGGCGGTGACTCCGCCGTAAAGCCCCAGCTTCCAGTTGTCGTTGAAGGCATACGCAAATCCCAGCTGGCCGCCCAGGCCCAGGTGCCAGTTGGAGGCCTGCGCCTCCTCATGATAGCCCTGACCCTTGGAGAGCTCCCCCTTCCAGGTGGACTTGGTGTTAAGGACAGCTATCTGCGGGGAAAGGTCCAGGAACCAGCGGTTATTGCCCTTGATGAACGAGAGCAGGTTGAAGTTGGTCTGCGCCGCAAGCTTGAACCAGCGGGTGGGGACGGTGAGGTCTTCGAAGTACCAGCCGTCACGGTCCAGTACCTGCGTGGCCTTCCATGTGCCGTCTGTGCCCAGCCAGTAGGGGCAGCAGTCCAGGGCAAACTGGCTCTGACGCCCATACTGGAAGCCCGCCTCCACAGAGATGAGGCGGCTTAGCTTGTAACCGCCGAACACGCCGCCCTGGATGCCCCAGTTGCGGATGCCTTCCTCCGTAATGCTGGAGAAAGTGGCCTGTCCGAAGGACGTGCCGCCTCCCAGCCCCACGTACCAGCCACGCGCATCGGCTTTACCGACTTGCTGGGCAGAGGCGGTATGTACTCCTGTGGCCATGAACACCATCACCATCAGAAGTGTGATTATACTATGTTTTTTCATAAATGATAGAAGAATTAGATTCCTTCCCGGATACACGAAAAGAAGCGGCCCTTCATGCGAAGTCCGCTTGGTTTGGTTGTGTAAATGGTTGATTGAGGACGCCTTATACCCCCCCCCCAGAATTCGGAGCGGGTCACCGTAACTATGGAATATGACGGGCAGGTCTTCATTACAAACGCTCTACAAAGTTACATTTTTTTTCCATCTCACAAAAAATAACAGGACACGAATGAACACTTCCCCACGGAAGATTTTATGTGACACAGAAATCATTCCTCTTCATCATCCGGCAAATACTCGCACAGTATTTTCATGGCCACCTCATGCACGTCCTTCGAGCGCCAGGAGAGTTTTTCGGCGGCATAGCCCGTCATATACACCGCCTGGCGATACTCCTCCTCACCTTCAAAGCCCAGCTTAAAGCGGTACTTTATCGCATTGATGGCTTTGGCCACTTGATTCAGATTTGTACCGGCCCTATGCATTTCCCTGTAAATGGTAATCAACCACTTGCGGAGCTGCATAAGTTCGCCGTTGGTTCCCTTGAAAACCATTCGTTTCCCGCCACGGTTCAGCACCGTATTGATGATGAAACGGGACCTGGAATGATAGCCGTCTATTTGCATCAACTCCATCATTTTGTCGTACTGTTCCTCCGTCATTCGAAGGCTTATCATCTTTGTCTTTTTTGCTTTCATGGCTTCTTCTTTTTCATCTTCTTTTGTCCGCCGAAGGCGTAGAAAAGGCCCGCCAGGGCCCGCGTTTGTATCACAAACGCACATCTTGCAATTCCTTTTTCACCTGCGTATCACTAATTTTTCTCGTATTCTGGTATTCTATAAATCTACAAGTCTATAAATCTACAAATCTATAGGTACTGTAAGCAGTTTGCCTGCTGCCACCATCTCCTGGAATACTTCTTCCAGCTGTTGCCGTTTAGCAACATTGGAGTTTCCGGTGTCGGCATTTACAATTCCGGCCGAGAGGAGAAAGTCAAAAACCAGAGAAAGAGTCTGGTCACTATAGTAGGTGATGCGCCCGTAGTTCTTGACATCGGCATAGCAATTCTTTGCCACTTTGGCAAGCGTCTCACGATTCTTCCGCTCCACCGTCTCCGGGTCTTCCGGCTTCGGCTTTTCTTGTTCACGGCGAAGCCGCCTGAGGGCTTCCAGCCGCATCGGGCAATGGTGATAGATTTCCATGATGCGGATGAACTCCGCAGGTGAAAGTTTATACATCGGCCCCAATTGGGCGCAGACGCCGGCACGAATAGCGACGCGGATTTCATCTACGCACCAGGAATCATAGGTGGTATACAACTCTGACAACATCAGGTTGACAATAGCATCGACAATTTTAGGATCCGCCACTTCGCATCGAAGGGAAAAGGCTTCATCGATGACAATGTCGGCCAGATGATTCCTCATCTCTTCAAACGGGATGAGGGCGATGGGGCGGCTGCTCCGGGCCTTGAGGATTGCACTGACAGTCATTCTCCAACACCTCCTTCCATTTTCAGCGCCTGCTTGACGGCTTCATTTCGGACGATGACGCTGGTTCCCACTCTTTTTGGCTTGAAATCGACCGTCTCCTGATGTATCTTTTCAAAGCAAGAGCAAATATCTTCATTGGTCC
>JAFWPT010000233.1 GCA_017509375.1 Bacteroidales bacterium
GCTCGGTATAGGTTGCCCTTCCGAACAGCGATACGCTGCGGCTTTTCTGCTCTATGTCCTGATTGGTCTCTTCCTGCTTGCCCCAATTGCCTTCTGACACGAAATCAGAATTGACAAGGGAGTAGTTCCAGGAGTTCAGCTCGTTGTTGGAGAAGCTGTAGCGTCCCATCACGGTAAGAGTACGCCCGGGCTTACCAAGCCGCTGGCGGAGCAGGGCGAATCCGTTTGTGCTGAAATTCCGGTTTTCGCCAGTATTCGTAGATTTGCCTTCGTTTACGTGGCTGATAACGGAATCGTAGTCATTGTCCGTGAAATATTGGTTGTTCTGGGCAAAGGATCCACCGCCGAAATTCACCTGGGGCTGGAAGAGGATGGAGGTATTCTCCGAAAACTTGTGGTCCAGACGCATGCCGAAACGATGGCCCCAAGTGCGGGTGTCGTTGTTTCCGTCCGAGTCATACAGCATGTTGTGGTCCTGGAGATAAGTGGTTTTGGAACTCTTTTCCTCGACCAGCTTGCGGGTATTGTTATAGAGGTAGTTGCCGCTAAGGTCCATATGGCCGTCGAAAAGGGTCCAGGCCCCGTTGACTCCGCCCATCCAGGACTCGGTGATACCACTGTCATTCCAGTTGCCGCCGCGGCCTCTTCCCATTCCGCCTCCACCACCGCGCATATTGCCCATCATGGAGCCGGCCAGGTCGTTGAAGCCTCGGTTGTTGGTGTTGTTCGCATTGGCTATAATGGAAATCTGGGTCTTGTCGGTAAAATTGCCGGCAAAGGCCGCTCCCTGGTAACGCCAGTCGCCTTGCACATCGGTAGAAGGCACATCGTGGCCGCCGCCCGCCATTACATTGCCGAAGGTTCCTTTCATCATACCCGGCTTGATGCTGAGGTCGATGATGGTTTCTTCCTCGCCGTCATCTATTCCGGTGAACTCGGCCTGGTCGGACTTTTTGTCCACCACCTTAAGCTTGTTGATAATCTTGGCCGGAATGTTTTTGGAAGCGAGCTGAGGATCATCAAGGAAGAAAGTCTTTCCGTCTATTGTTATTTTGCTGATAGTCTTGCCGTTCATGGTGATGGACCCGTCGTCGCCGACTTCCACGCCAGGCAATTTCTTCAGCAGGTCTTCCAGCACGTCGTTGTCCGTAGTCTTGAAAGATGTAGCGTTGAATTCTATGGTATCCTTCTTTATAATTATAGGATTGCCTACAGCTGAGACGGAGGCTGCATCCAACTGCTCACGGTCCAGTTTCATGCGGATTTCTCCCAAGTCCAGGTTCTCGGCCACCTTGATTTCTTTCTCGTAGGTCTTGTACCCGAGCAGCTCCGCCTTGAAGGAATAGGTGCCGGGGCGCACACCGGTTAATTCCACCTTGCCTTCGGAATCGCTGAGGACATATTTTGAGGGCTTCTGGGCGCCTTCCCTGGTAATGGAAACGGTGGCAAAGCCTACGGGCTCACCACTGGAATCCTCAATCAAAAGGGCAGACAAGCGGTTTTGCGCAAATGTGGGAAAACAAACCAGCAACGCAATAAACAAACTAACTATTCTATTCTGTTTCATAACTTTCATTAGACGCCGCAATATACAAAAAGTTTAATTTTCTCCTACAGAAGAATTCACTTTACTCTGTCCGGATTTGCGGCAATGAACTTTTCCCACGATCCGCCGGATGACTTTCCAGCCAGCGGACTGCTGATTTGGTAATAGTGACACATGGCTATCGCGAGCGCATCGGTAGCATCCAGATGCTTGGGGTCGATATCTATGCCCAATGTCTTTTCTACCATCAATGCGACCTGCTCCTTGCTCGCCGCTCCGTTGCCGCAGATGGCCTGCTTGGCCTTACGGGGCGCATACTCGAAAACATTGGCGTCCCTTGTAAGGGCAGCAGTCATAGCAGCCCCCTGAGCCCGGCCCAACTTAAAGATAACCTGCGCGTTACGCCCGTAGAACGGAGACTCTATAGCCAAATCTCCTGGATGATGCAGGTCGCAAAGCGCGCACACTTTGTCGAAAATAATCCGCAACTTTTCGTAAAGATTATCCACCCTGCGCAAATCCAGGACGCCCATATCAACGAAGTGCGGCTTCCCTGCCTCATCCACACGCACAATCCCGAAACCAAGTAAATTGGTTCCGGGATCTATGCCAAGTATGGTTCGGGACTTAATCAATCTTGTCGAATCCGGTGTAGGGTCTCAGCACCTCAGGGATAATGATTCCGTCAGGAGTCTGGTTATCCTCAAGCAATGCGGCCACCACCCTCGGCAACGCCAGTGAACTGCCGTTCAAAGTGTGGGTCAGCTGAGTCTTTCCGGCCTCGTCGCGATATCTGCAATGCAGGCGGTTGCTCTGGAAAGTCTCGAAGTTGCTCACGCTGCTGATTTCCAGCCAGCGTCCCTGGGCTGCGCTCCAAAGTTCGAAATCATAGGTAATGGCGGATGTGAAAGACAAATCTCCGCCGCATAGACGCAGAATACGGTATTTCAAGCCGAGCTTGTTCACGATTCCCTCTACGTGGGCCACCATGTCATCCAATGCCTTGTAACTGTCCTCCGGCTTTTCCACACGCACAATCTCCACCTTGTCAAATTGATGCAGGCGGTTCAGGCCGCGTACGTCCTTTCCGTAAGAACCGGCTTCGCGGCGGAAGCAGGGAGTATAAGCTGTAAGACGCTGGGGAATCTGGTCGGCGGCCAGAATTACGTCGCGGAAGATGTTGGTCACGGGCACCTCTGCCGTAGGGACCATATAGAAGTCGTCCACCTCTGCGTGATACATCTGGCCTTCCTTGTCGGGCAGCTGGCCGGTTCCGTAACCGGAATCACGGTTAACCATCACGGGAGGCTCCACCTCTTTGTATCCAGCCGCCGTGTTGCAATCCAGGAAGAAGTTGATCAAGGCGCGCTGCAACTTTGCACCCTTGCCTTTGTAAACGGGGAAACCTGCTCCTGTGATCTTTACGCCCAAGTCAAAATCGATGATGTCATACTTCTTTGCGAGTTCCCAGTGAGGCATGGCTCCTTCCGGAAGCTTCACGTCGGGACCACCCATTTTCACCACTTCGTTATCTTCGGCGCCCTTTCCAGGTTTCACAAGAGAGCAAGGGATGTTGGGCATAAGTACAAGGCTGCTCTCCATCTCGGCGGCTGCTTCGTCCATACGGGAAAGCAGTTCGCCGGACTTAGCCTTAAGTTCGGCTACGGCGGCCTTGGCTTTTTCCGCCTCATCTTTCAATCCCTGATTCATCAAGGCACCGATTTCTGCTGCCTTTTGCTTTTGCCGGGCGAGCAGGGCGTCGCTCTCGGTCTGCAAGTTGCGGCGCAAACGGTCCAGTTCCAGCACCTTGTCTACTATGGGCTGTGCGTCGAAATTCTTGATTTTCAATTTCTCGACAACCGCCTGGGGGTCGTCGCGAAGCATCTTGAGTGTCAACATATAAGACTTGAATTAAAGAAAATGACCCGCACCGCGATCCCGAAGTGCAAGTCATTCAATCTGCATAGTTGATTTTACCTTCGAGATTAGTTCTCAAAAGGAACTACGGACACATAGGATTTGTCGTTACGCTTGCGCGAGAACTTCACTGTGCCGTCAATAAGTGCATAAAGGGTGTGGTCTTTGCCCATCCCCACGTTGGTGGAAGGATTGTGGACTGTACCCCTCTGGCGGACGATAATATTACCGGCCTTTACGACCTCGCCTCCGAATTTCTTGAGACCCAAACGTTTACTTTGCGACTCACGACCGTTCTTGGAACTGGATTGACCTTTCTTGTGTGCCATAATTCTTAAGCGATTGCGTTAATCTTGATCTTAGTGAGTTTCTGGCGATGGCCATTGAGCTTCTGGAAGCCCTTGCGACGGATCTTCTTGAAAACGAGAACCTTGTCCGCCTTTGCATCGTCATCGAGTACGGTAGCCTTCACAACGGCACCTTCAACATACGGAGTTCCGACCTTCACTGCTTCGCCGTCTGCGACGAGGAGCACTTTGCCGAACTCTACTTCAGCACCTTTGGCATCGGCGAGCCTCTGCACAAAGATTTCGTTGCCAGCTTCTACTTTAAACTGCTGGCCTGCAATGTCAACGATTGCGTACATCAAACAAACTTATTTTAATGTTTGGGCCGTGAGCGTCTGCGCTCTTGCAGATCTTAACGGGCTCATCGGTCATAAAATGGACCGCAAAGTTAACAATTATTATTTGATTTCAAAATAATTATTTGTCACCCAATACTCAAACAACGGGTCGATTATGACAGGATTGTCTTCTTCGTCGAAGGTAAGAATCTCTTTTTTGCACAGGGCGTCCTTGAGACGGCGCACGTTTGCAGAGGAATTCAAGGCATAACGGTGTACCACTTCTGCGCTGCTGAAGCGGGTGTATCCGTCAACGACGGCTCGCAGCAAGCCCACCTGGAAAGTAGTCAGGTCGCTCATAATGGCCCGGAACCTAGGTTCGTGTATTGCCATAAGACAATCCAGCGCCTCCTTGAGCACCGGCTCCATTATATACCCCTTGGACAAAGAGTCGCAAATGGAAGCGAAGAAATTGATGTAGTAAACATTATTGCGGAAACGTTCACACACACCCAGCAGGAGCCCCCTGTCTATCACCTTTCCGCTCGACAAAAAGCCCCTGTTCACGGAGTCTGCGATATCTTTAGCGTCTATCGTTCCCAGTTCCACCCTTTCCACCTGGCGGTGGAACAAGTGCCGGTGCCCGAAAATATCTTTCATTGCATTCAACTGGGAGCCATAGAGCACGTAACATGCTGATTCCCTGTCTTCCTGAGTCCTTGCCTTGAAAATGTCCTGCATAATGCGGCATACCCGGTCTCCATCCTCCGTAAGCATCACATTCTGGAACTCATCCAGGCAGACGAAAAGCCGGATTCCCTTGGCACGGGCAAGCCGGTAAGGCAGGGTGAACACGGCGCGTATATCATCGTCGTCGATATCCCATCCCAGGGAGAGAATATGACCGCTTCCCTGCCACTCTCTTTCGTCGAATACAAAATGTGTACCCTCCAGGACCTGCGACACCAGGGATGCATATTCCGGAGCCGAGGAGCCGAAGGAGCGGAGGATTTCAGAGCCCATGCCAAGGCACAAGGACGTTATGCTCCTGATATTCAACAAAGACATCCTGACCACACGGAACTGCTTGCTCTCCAGCTTCATATTGAAAAAAGCCTGTTGCAGGAGGGAATCCTTGCCGGCTTTGGGCGGCTCATAGATAACCACGTTCTCTCCATCCCGGAAGAAATTGCTGATGAGAGACAGGGCGCTCTTCCGTCCTACGAAATACCGCCCGCTTACGGGACGGTTATATATAAAAGGAGAATCCATATTTGCAAAACAAAAATGTTTCGCAAATATGGAAAAGAAAAGTCGAAATTACAAATAAACTACTGCTCGTCGAGGAGACGGAGGTGCTGGACGTAAATCGCCTTTTGCCTGGCGATGCGCCTTTTCACGGAAGGCTTCTCGAAATTCTTGCGGGCACGCATCTCGCGGACTGCACCTGTCTTCTCGAACTTACGCTTGAACTTCTTAAGAGCACGTTCGATGTTTTCGCCTTCTTTTACCTGTACAATGATCATTCCTTTATCACCCCCTTTTTCATTTAAGGACTGCAAAGGTATAAAAAAAAATATTATATTTGTGATTCATAGATAAATTTTATGAAAAAAATAACACTAACCTTAACTGCAATCCTGCTTGCGCTGCTCGCAGGAGCCACTGTCCCTCATCGTTCCAGTATTCCCGACATCCCCGGATACAAGACCCTGAAAGGCGATTTTCATATTCACACAAACTTCAGCGACGCCAACGTATGGCCTGTCACCAGAATTGACGAGGCCGATTTTGACGGTCTTGATTTCATCTCCATCACAGACCACCTTGAGACCCGTCATCAA
>JAFWPT010000234.1 GCA_017509375.1 Bacteroidales bacterium
CAGGAAGTCTTCTCCAAGAGCAGCGTGAAAGTATGGGAATGCCGCAACTGCGGACATATCGTGGTAGGAACCTCCGCTCCCCAGGTCTGCCCTGTCTGCGCCCATCCCCAGTCCTTCTTTGAGATTACCGCCGAGAACTGGTAGTACGCAGATGTGCAAGTTATCTTCCTGGACAGCCCAGGCCTGGGACAAGGCGCTCGACATCTATACGGACATCATCAACCACCCCTTCATCAAGGAGCTTGCGGAAGGTACTCTGGCAGCTGAACGTTTCGACCGCTATCTGGCTCAGGATGAGTTGTATATAGGCAATTACGGGAGACAGATGTTCGAGCTGGCGGAGCTCATTCCTGAGCCGGCCGTGCACGAGATGTTCTGCGAATTTGCAAAAGAAGGAATCGAAGGCGAAAAGGCCATGCACGCCTTGCTGATAGACCGTTTCGGCATAGATACTGCTGTGCAGGCCTCCCCCATAACCGCAGACTACAACGCCCACACCCAGGCCGCCATAGCAAGCGGCTCCAAAGAAATCGGGCTTGCCGCAATGCTCCCTTGCATGTGGGTTTACAACGAGGTAGGGCTGCACATCCTGAAGATCGCCTCGGCAGAGGGCAACCCCTACCGTGAATGGATTCAGGAATACGGCAACGAAGCATTCACTGAAGGCGTAGCTTCGGTGTTGAAAATGGCCGACGAATACGCCGCCGCCGCTTCTCCGGAGATTCGGGAAAAGATGACGCAGGCCTACCTGGAAGCCACTAAGTTCGAGTACTGGTTCTGGGACTATGGTTACTACGGAACCGACCGCAGGAACATTTAAAATCTGCCGGAAAGACGGATATTTGCCAGCTCCCGGGCCGCGGTTTGCGGGTCGGGAGCTGAGCATATAGCGCTCACCACCGCTATGCCGTCAACTCCGCTGGCAAAAACCGCCGGAGCAGTTTCCCGGTTCATTCCGCCTATCGCAACCGTAGGATGCTCGCTTAATTCCACTGCACGGCGCAGGCCCTCCAGTCCGAAAGGCGGCGCCGTATCGGTCTTGGTTGCGGTAGAATAGACCGGGGACACGGCTACGTAATCCACATCGAGGCGGTTTGCCTCAATGAGCTCATCCATGGTTTCCACCGACAGGCCGATTATCTTCCCCGGACCCAGGAGTTTACGGGCGAGTTCGTAGGGCATGTCCGACTGTCCGATGTGCACCCCGTCCGCATCTACCGCAAGCGCCACGTCTATACGGTCGTTGATGATAAGCGGCACGCCGGCCGGCCGCAAGATGGCCTGCAGCTTGCGTGCGAGCTCTATGAATTCACGCGTATCCACCTCTTTCTCGCGAAGCTGGACCATGCTGACGCCGCCGCGCACCGCGGCCTCCACCACCATTGGCAATTCCCTGCCGAGCGATAGCCCCCTGTCGGTCACAAGGTACAGTTTCAACTGTTCCCTGACAAGCTCCGCCGGCACCCTTTGGTCATTATACATACCTCCGATAATTACTTACAAATAAAGCTACTGCGCTCTCACGGCATCAGGCTGAGTTCGTCGATAAAGTTGACGGCCAGCGAACCTGTACCCCTGGAGCGGGCCACGGCGGCCTCTCCTGCGGTGCCCATGAGGTCCATCGCCCGGGAAGCGGCCTCGAACGGAGGAAGCACTGCCGCAAAAGCGGCACAGATTGCAGACGCACAGCATCCCATAGTGGTCACCTTGGCCATAAGCGGGCTGCCCTTGCGGACTTCGGCCTCCCGTTCGCCGTCGGTGATGAAATCCACCGCCCCGCTTACCGCTACCACGGTCTTATGCTGCGCAGCGAACTCCCGGGCGCAGCTGCGGGCCTTTTCCACCGGCTCGGCGCTATCCACGCCGCGCGTCTTGCAGGCAGTGCCGTGGAGCACCATTATTTCGGAAGCATTGCAGCGGACAATGGCGGGATGATACTTCTGAATCAGTTCCACGGCCGTGCCGGTACGGGCTTTGCTGGCACCGGCGCCCACCGGGTCCAGCACCCATGGCTTGCCG
>JAFWPT010000235.1 GCA_017509375.1 Bacteroidales bacterium
AGGGCCTTGTGGAAAAAATAGGCCTGCCTGAGGGCACCATCACCCACAGGCCTACAGGCAAGGAAGGTTTCGTCCGTGACCTGCCCATTCCGGACCATAAGGTGGGAATGAAGCTGGTGCTGGATGCTTTGGTTGACCCGGAGTTCGGCGTGCTCTCATCTTTCGACGACATAGAAGCGGTCGGCCACCGTATCGTGCAAGGCGCCGATTTTTTCAACGGCAGCGCTCTCGTGAATGAAGACGTATTGGAGAAAATCGGTATCTGCTGCGATTTCGCACCCCTCCATAATCCGGCGCATCTCCTTGGAATACATGCAGTTGCTCATGTACTTCCGGACGTGCCCCAGGTGGTTACTTTCGATACCGCCTTCCATCAGACGATGGAGCCGTACGCCTATATGTACGCTCTTCCTTACGAGTACTACGAGAAGTATCATGTACGCCGTTACGGAGCCCACGGCACAAGCCACCAGTATGTGTCCCAGAGAGGAGCCAAGCTGGCGGGAATTGACCTGGAGCATTCCAAGATCATTACCTGCCATATAGGTAACGGCAGTTCAGTCACCGCTAACCGCGACGGCAAGTGCGTGGATACATCCATGGGCTTCACGCCTCTCGAGGGCATGATTATGGGTACCCGTTGCGGCATCATCGACGCCAACATCGTTCCTTATATCATGAAGAAGGAGAATCTTACTCCGGACCAGATGACTGAGGTGATGAACAAGAAAAGCGGCTTCCTTGGCCTTAGCGGAGTGAGTTCCGATGCCCGCGACATGAACAACCTTGCCCTTCAGGGAGACAGCAAAGCCAAAATAGTGCTGAAGAAGCTAACCTTCGATATAGTCAAACTGGTGGGCGGCTATATAGCGGAAATGAACGGCGTGGACCTCATAGTCTTCACCGCAGGCATAGGAGAGCATAATCCCCGCCTCCGCCGCAGGGTGTGCGAGCAATTGGGCTACATGGGTGTAAAGATTGATGCAGATGTGAACGAAAACGCTCATTCAGAGACCATTATCTCCACTCCTGACTCCACCGTGAAAGTCGCCCTTATCCCTACCGATGAAGAACTTGTGATTGCGAGGGATACAATGAGAATCGTATCAACCATAGAAGAATAGCATTATGATTAAGAATTTTAACGACGTTTTCGAGACTCTCAAGCAGAAAGGTATCTGCAAGCGTATGATTGTGGCCTGGGGTGTTGACGAGCACTCCATTGAGGCCGCATACAAGGCCGCGGAAATGGGCTTCGTGCAGGTTTCCCTGGTGGGCGACGCTGCAAAGATAGAGGAAGTCTGCAGCAAGAACGGACTGGATATGGCCAAGTTTACCGTAGTGGACAACCCGGTGGAAATCAAAGCTGTAGCTCAGGCGGTGCAGATGGTGCACGACGGCGAGGGCGATGTGCTTATGAAGGGCCTCTGCTCCACAGACAAGTTCCTCCGTGCCATTCTGAACAAAGAAACCGGCCTCCTTCCTCCCAAGGGCCTGCTCAGCCATGTGAGCGTTGTTGAAAATCCCCAATATCCCAAGCTCATCTTCTTCAGCGACATGGCAGTCGTTCCCCAGCCTGACTTCCGCCAGAAGGTGAAGATTTCCGGTTTCCTGCTGGGAGTTGCCAAGTCTTTCGGCATCGAGAGACCCAAGATTGCCATCGTGGCGGCTTCCGAGCAGATGCTGGATTCCATGCCCGCATGTATCGAGGGCGCCATGCTTGCCAAGATGTGCGACCGCGGCCAGATTCCCGGCTGTATAGGCGACGGCCCCTTGGCTCTCGACGTCTGCATCGACCCTGAATCTGTGGCTATCAAGAAGTTGAAGAGCGAAGTGGCCGGTGATGCCGATTGCCTCCTCTTCCCCAACATCGAGTCTGCAAACGTGTTCTGGAAGACAAACAGCAAGCTCTGCACCGGAGTGCGCCAGGCTGGAATGCTTGTAGGTACTACGGCACCTTGTATCCTTGCCAGCCGTGCCGACAGCGTGGACACCAAGCTGAACTCCATCGCCGAAGCGGTGATGTTCGTTAGCAAGTAAATGCATACCAGGGAAGAAAAACTCCAGGCGTTCGGGCGCTTGCTCGATATCATGGACGCCTTGCGTGAGCAGTGTCCGTGGAACGCCGAACAGACCATGCAGAGCATACGCCGCCTCACCGAGGAGGAGGTTTATGAGCTTAGCGACGCCATTGTGAAAGGGGAGAACGCTGCCATTTCAAAGGAAATCGGCGATTTGCTGTATCACATGGTTTTCTATGCACGCATTGCCCAGGAACAAGGCAGTTTCGATATAGCCGACTGCATAGACAAAGTATGCGAGAAGATGATATTCCGTCATCCTCACGTGTTCGGCGACAAGAAGGGCCAGGAGACTTCGGCAAAAGAGATTGCCGATACCTGGGAATTGGTCAAGGCTAAAGAGAAAGGCGGCAACCGCACCGTGATGGAAGGTATTCCCGATGCGATGCCGGCCCTTCTCAAGGCCCTGGCTATGCAGGAAAAAGCCCGTGGCTGCGGTTTCGACTGGGAAAAGAAGGAGGATGTATGGGATAAGGTAAGCGAAGAGCTTGCCGAAGTGCAGGAGGCCGTGGGAACCGACCAGCTCACCGAAGAGTTCGGCGACCTCTTGTTTGCCGTGCTTAATGCTTCCCGTCTGTACGGGGTAGATGCTGAAGCGGCGCTGGGCGCTTCCTGCTCCAAATTCCGCCGCCGCTTCGACTATGTGGAGGCCGGCATACGCTCTCAGGGCCGCACCCTCGCAGACGCCACCCTTTCCGAAATGGATGCCTTGTGGGACAAAGCTAAATCCTTGGGCCTATAGCTCTTAGGAGTTTTTACCGCAGAATCCAGTCCGCTATATCCTCAATCACTTCCGGAGAGAATGTTTCCTCGATTGCGGCATACTCGGCAGAAAGACCTGTGCTGCAATGCTGGAACAGGTGGTTCAGCTCCGGGTACAATTTGGTGTCTGCCGACGGACAGAGGGCCTCGATTTTCGCCAGATTGTACTCAGGGATAACCTGCGTGTCCTTGCTACCGTTAAGAGCCAGGCACGGGCAGGCAATTGATGCAACGTAGGGGGCGGGGTCAAGGTTCATGAAGCAGTCCATCCACACGTTCTTCTGCTTCATCATTTGTTTGATTGACTTCTTTGCGGCGAACCCCGAGAGTTTCTTCGGTACTCCCTGGAGCTCCAGCATGCGTGACATCTGCCTGAAGAGGGTGCTGTCGCCGCGGTCAACCATGC
>JAFWPT010000236.1 GCA_017509375.1 Bacteroidales bacterium
AAGTGGCGGGCGCATGGAACTGGTTGCTGAAGTAGGAAGGCGCCCAGAACAGGAAGAACCACCATACTCCGTCGGTGAAGAACTTGCCGGCAATGAAGCTCCAAGTCTGCTTGTACTTGAAGCACTTGAGGAAGGGGATGCTCTTTTCTTCGGAGACTGCCGCCTTGGCAGCGGCCTCTTCGGCGTCGTCCTGATGGATATATTCCAGCTCGGCCTTGTTCACTCTCTTGCTCTTCTCCGGCTTGTCGTACATGAATGCCCAGAAGAACATCCAGATGAAGCCCAGTCCGCCTATGATGATGAATGCCATCTCCCAGCCGAACTTGACGGCGAGCGGCGGTATGAGCAGCGGGGCGGCGAGTGCGCCTACGGAGGCACCGGCATTGAAGATGGAAGTTGCGAACGCCCGGTCTTTCTTGGGGAAATATTCGGCCGTTACCTTGATGGCTGCGGGGAAGTTTCCGGCTTCACCGAGGGCGAGAATGCCCCGGCACAGCAGGAATAGGTACACCGATGTGGTGGAAACTGCCAGGGCCACATTGGAGCCGGCTTCTACGGCACGCATGGCGGCGACGGAATCGAGTCCGGCGATGTGGGCGGTAGCCCAGCCGCAGGCGGCGTGGAGGCAGGCACCGGTGGACCATACGCCTATGGCGATGAGGTAGCCCTTCTTGGTGCCCATCCAGTCAACAAATTTGCCGGCGAACAGGCAGCACACGGCGTAGAAAATGGAGAAGAAACTGGTGATGGTGCCGTAGTTGGCGTCGGTCCAGTGGAACTCCGGCTTGATGAACTCCTCGTATGTGAGGGACAGCACCTGGCGGTCCAGGTAATTGACGGTGGTGGCCACGAACAGCAAGCTGCACAGCCACCAGCGCCAATTGGTCATCAATTTCTTTTGCGTGCTCATAGGACTAGACGATTGCTTCGACTGCAGCCCTCATGCCTTCCATCTGGATAAGGGCGAGGGCTTTGGTGAGAAGGCGCTCCAGACCGGGAACGGCCCTGAGGTCTTCACCCCAGATGAATTCTGCTCCGAGTACGCCGGAAGCGACTTTGGCTACGTCTCCGTCCGCCCAGAGCTCCTTCAGCAGGCCGGTAATCTTCTCGTCGTCCTGAGGGACGATTTCGTCTTCACCCCTCTTGCCGCCCTTGTAGTAGGTGATGATGCCGGCGAGGCCGAGCACCAGGCCTACGGGCAGTTCGCCCTTGCGCTCAAGATAGGTCTTGAGACCTGGCAGGTCGCGGGTCTTGAACTTGGGGAAGGAGTTAAGCATGATGGAGGTTACGAAGTGCTTGACAAACGGGTTGCGGAAGCGCTCCATGACGTCGTTTGCGAATTTCTCCAGTTCTTCCTTGGGCAGGTTGAGCGTGGGAAGGAGTTCCTCGTACATAACTTTCCTGACGAATTTCCCTATGACGGGATCTTCGCAGCATTCCTTGACGGTGTTGAGGCCGCTGAGGTAGCCTACGGGGCTCAGGACGGTGTGGGGGCCGTTGAGCAGGGTGACCTTCCTCTCGTGGTAAGGAGCCTCGGAAGGCACGAAGAGCACGTTGAGCCCGGCCTTGTCGGCAGGGAACTCCTTTGCGACCTCGGCTGGGGCCTCGATTACCCAGAGGTGGAAGATCTCTGCCTTGTCGAGCAGGTTGTCCTGGTAGCCGACCCTCTCGCAGAGCTGTGCGGCGGTGTCGCGGGGATAACCGGGGACGATGCGGTCCACCAGGGTGCTGTACACGCCGCAGCTTTCCTCGAACCACTTTGCGAAGCCCTCGGGGAGCTTCCAGAGGTCGATGTACTGGCGGATGCACTCCTTAAGGTGCTTGCCGTTCTCGAATATGAGCTCGCAGGGGAAGATGATAAGGCCCTTGTCGGCGGCGCCGGCGAAGTGCTCCCAGCGGTGGTAGAGCAACTGGGTAAGCTTGCCGGGATAGGACGAGCAGGGAGCGTCGTCGATCTTGCATGCGGGATCGAACGCGATGCCCGCCTCAGTGGTGTTGGAAATGACGAAACGGATCTCAGGCTGCTCGGCAAGCGCCATGTAGGCCTTGAAATCCTCGTAGGGGTTGATGCCTCGGGAGATGACGTCGATGAGGTCTACGCTGTCCACGGGCTCTCCGTTCTGGAGGCCCTGAAGGTTGAGATGATAAAGGCCGTCCTGCTCGTTGAGCCAGCTGACCATGCCTTTCTCAATGGGTTGTACGACCACCACGGAGCCGTTGAAGTTGGTCTTCTGGTTAGTCTTCCAGATAATCCACTCGATGAACGCACGGAGGAAATTGCCTTCTCCGAACTGGATAACTTTTTCGGTGTAAGTCTTCGCCTGAGGGGCGGAAGTTCTGTTTAATCTTTCCATATAAATACTTATTGGTTATTCAGTTTCATTGACTATGACCAACAGCAGGGCTTGCTCTTTGTTGTCCTGCTTGATGGTGTATTTGGTACCCTTGGCCAATTGCAGTTCGCCGGAGTCGCCCAGAGTATCGTAAGG
>JAFWPT010000237.1 GCA_017509375.1 Bacteroidales bacterium
CTGTGGATGCGAGGAGGATTACTGAGGTTCAGTTCGGCGTATTCCTGGGCTATCTGGGTATCTATCCTTCCGTCCTCTTCCAGCGAGGAAACTGTCATAACTATTGGAAACCAGGAGGATATTGCGTATCCTCCTGGCCATCATTGTATCGCTCTCCTTCATAAACTACACTAATCCCCGGTCCATCATCGCACCGGCTACTTTGAGGAAGCCAGCAGTGTTGGCACCTTTGACATAATTAATGTATCCGTCTTCGCAAGTGCCATATTTCAGGCAAGCGTCGTGGATGTCCGTCATAATCCGGCGGAGGTGATTGTCAACTTCTTCCGGAGTCCATTTCTGGCGTATGGAATTCTGGGTCATTTCCAGACCGGACACAGCCACGCCGCCGGCATTGGAAGCCTTGCCCGGAGAGTACAGGAGCTTTGCGGCCTGAATGAGTTCGATAGCCTCCGGTGTGGTGGGCATATTGGCCCCTTCGGTAATGCAGATGCAACCATTGGCAATCAGCTTGCCCGCCCCCGCGGCATCCAGCTCGTTCTGGGTGGCGCAAGGAAGGGCGATGTCGCACTTGACTCCCCAAGGCTTGGCTCCGTCACCGAAATACTCTGCGCCGGGGTATTTCTTCGCGTACTCTTTGATCCTGCCCCTCAGCACATTCTTGAGCTGCTGCACATAGCTGAACTTTTCTTCGTCAAGGCCGTCCGGGTCGTAGATATAACCATCGGAATCTGAAAGCGTTACCACTTTCGCGCCGAGGCGCATCGCCTTTGCCGCCGCATACTGGGCCACATTGCCGGCTCCGGAGACCACTACCGTCTTTCCCTCGAAGGATTCGCCTCTGGTGGCCAGCATCTGCTGAGCGAAATAGCATACTCCGAACCCTGTGGCTTCCGGACGCAGGGAACTGCCGCCCCAGGCGTAGCCCTTTCCGGTAAGACTTCCGGAGAATTCGTCGCGAAGACGCTTATACTGGCCGAACATGAAGCCTATCTCACGTCCTCCCACGCCAATATCGCCGGCGGGGACATCGGTATCCTGGCCTATATGGCGTTGCAGCTCAGTCATGAAACTCTGGCAGAAACGCATTACTTCGGCGTCTGACTTGCCCCGGGGATTGAAATCTGAACCGCCCTTTGCTCCGCCCATGGGAAGGGTCGTAAGGGCGTTTTTGAAGGTCTGTTCAAATGCCAGGAACTTCATGATGCTCAGATTCACGCTGGCATGGAAACGTATGCCCCCCTTGTACGGGCCTATGGCACTGTTCATCTGTACCCGGAAGCCGCGGTTGATATGAATTTCCCCGGCGTCATCCATCCATGGGACGCGGAACATGATTACCCTTTCGGGTTCTACCATCCTTTCCATAATCTTGTTTTCCAGCAGGAAAGGATACTCCTCAAGGCAGGGGGCTACACTGTTCAGAACTTCGCTGACAGCTTGATGGAACTCAGTCTCGCCAGGGTTGCGGGCGAGCAGTTCGCCCATAAAGTTCTTGATATATTTGTCGGTAAATACACTCATACTAACTTACTTATTAAAGATTCACGTTCTCCTTCAAGATAATCGATAACGGGGATTTCTATCATTGTATAACACCCCGGACGCTGGCGCACTGCAGCACGGGCCGCCATCACCAGGACCTGCCCGGTGAGCGCAGGGTTGTTGATTTTCATGTTGAATTCCAGCAACTGGTTATGGGTGGCTCCGGAAACCCCTTTCCGGACCAGGTTCACACCATGCCCCATATCGTTAAGGGCATCTACGCTGTCAACCGGAATCACATGGGTTTCATCATGTGCAAAATAGGGGTCGGCCTTGATGGCCGCCTCAACTGCAGCGGCATCTGCACCTGGTTCCAGCTCCACGTACACCATACGACGGTGCAGTCCGGTACCTACGGGAATAGTTACGCTCAGCGCATCCCTGACCCCCGCCACCGACTTGGCTGCGACGGAATGCCCCATAGAACGGCCTGGGCCGAAATTGGTGTAGCTGATGCCTTTGGGAGCAAGGCCTTGCATGAGGGTGCGGACTATAGAATCACTGCCCGGATCCCATCCGGCGGAAATAACGCTGACCGCTCCGTTGTCTCTGGCAAGCGGAGCCAGCTTGGCGCGCAGGGCGCAGATATCCGTGTGGATATCGAAACTGTCAACCGTGCTGATACCCATTTCCAGATACTTGGCAGCATTTTCAGCTACCTTCCTGGACGGTACCGCAAGGATTGCCACATCCACCTTTCCAAGCTCCCGGATGTCGGAGACAACCTTGTAGGGAGCCAGTTCCTGAATGCCGTCGGAAGATCCGCTCCTGCGAACCACACCGACACACTCCATATCGCCCGCCGCTTCAACCGCTTCCAGGGAGAAACGACCGATGTTGCCATAGCCGACGATTGCAATCTTAATTTTTTCCATAACACTAACTAACTAATAAACAATAATTCACGATATTTGGGAAGAGGCCATATCCGGTTGTCCACAAGTTCCTCCAGACGGTCCAGAGGCTTGCGCAGCTCCCGCAGCGAAGCGGCTATTTCCGAATATGCCATAGCCCGTGAGAATGAGTCTGTAGCTTCTCGTGCAGTCTGCCTGGCTTCCTGCATCCGGTCAACTTTGACGCGCACGTCTTCTACCAGAGCGGAGATTTCGTTGACCAGCTTACGCTCGGAGGTGCAGCCGTCCAGGTTGCCGAATACATCTCTGTTGTATTTCATAGTCTGCAGCAAATGGGACTTGTATTCCAAAGCCGCAGGCAGTATGTGGTTGATAGCCATCCTGGCGAGCACCAGCGACTCTATCTTCACTTTCGTGGAATAGGTGTCCCATTTCACCTCGTTCCTGGCTTCCAGCTCCCTCCTGGAGAATACTCCGGTACGGCTGAACATAGCCACTGATTCCGGGGAAGAATAGGCTGCAATCAGCTCAGGGACACAGACTCTTGTGTCCAGGCCGCGCCTCGCCGCTTCTTTCACCCATTCCTGCGAATAGCCGTTTCCGTCGAAGCAGACTACGTCGATAATGGAAGCTATCAAAGGC
>JAFWPT010000238.1 GCA_017509375.1 Bacteroidales bacterium
GAACCTGAAGGACTACGGCGACAAGATTCCGGCCGACAAGCGCAGCGCCATCGAGGCTGCCCTCAACCCCCTCAAGGAGGCTGTAAAGAACCAGAACCTGGCCGATATCGACAAGTACAGCGCCGAACTCGAGCAGGCCTGGCACGCCGCATCTGAATCCATGAACGCAGGTGCCCAGGGAGGTCCGCAGGGCGGTCCCGGCCCGGACTACGGCGGAAAACCCGAAGAACAATAATTCTGGTATTCCCAGCACCACAGGAACCCGCTGATTATCAGCGGGTTTTATTTTTCCGTCCCACTTTCCGTCCCACTTTTTCCGTTCACGCTGCTACTTTACAGTGCCTTCTAATGCCTTTTTTGACACTAAAGTCGAAAAGCAAATGTCCCATTTTTTTGAGCCCAGAAAACTGGGACCAAAAATGGGACCATCTTCTCGTATAACGGGCTAAAAACCTTCTATTTTCACCTTTTTAGCCCGCTATCCGTAACATATTCAAAACCGCCGCCCTCCCATCGGGAAAGCGGCGGCTTTGTCATTCTGGGCCGATTACTGCTTCTTGTACTGGTTCAGCATTTGTTCCAGGGCCGATGTGCCCTGGTCAATCTTGTCGCGCATTTCCTCGCGGGAACCGTCATTATTCTTACCCTCCAGCTGCTGGTAGCGGGACTTCATCTGCTCCTCGAACTTCTTGTAGGCATCCAGGCCAGCGGAAAGGTCCTGAACGACAAACTTGTAACCCGCAGGCAGTTCGAAGACTTCCGGATACGGGACGCCAAGGTGGATGTTCCGCATATAGGTCTCGATACCGTCAGCGTCTTCAAAGAGGGTGATGCCGGTCTCCGGGTCGATATGGCTGGTACGGTAATGCTCGTCCGTCTGGGAGCCGTAAGGGCCGTCGAAGGTCTCGGTGGTCACGATGGTCTTCATGTAGCACCAGCGGTCGCAGGTATAAGCCATATCCTCCTCCGTCATCTGCTCATGCTTGGTCTTGACATCCATATTGTTCATCGCCTGCATCCCTTCACCCGGCAGCTTGGTGATGGTGCGGGTGGCGTCGTCAATCCGGTAGATAGCCAGGCTGTCAGGAATCGAAAGCGTTTTGACAATCTGATTCTCGCCGGTGGCCGGGTTGATGCCGGAAGATACGCTGAACTGGCGCTTGCTGGCAGCATTGTAAAACACCTTGGCTGGAGTGCCGTGGGTGCTGATGCGGTACGCGCAGAAGGATACCTGCGGACGCGGTTTCGTCAGGGCCGGCTGCTCACCTTCGTCGTGGGCCGGAAGCCCAAGCGGAACGTCCAGAGCAATGTCGGGGACGTCATTGTAGGTATAAGGATTGGGAATCTGGGCCATGGCGGCCAGGCCAAAGGACAGTAACGCTGCCGTCAGGAGTATTCTCTTATTCATTATTTCCTGTTGATTAGGGTTTGTCGGTGAATGCAGTGACCCGGAAATGGGACTTGTCCTTGAAACTTACGCCCACGTTGCCGGAAGCGCTGCTTTTCTTCTCGTAGATGAATCCGTATTCTTTGTCCACGTAATAGACATCCTCCTTGCGGGTGCTGTATCCCAGAAGGGCCTCTTCCGTGACCTTGGAGACCACCCAGCAGGGACGGCCGCAGCGGGTGTCGCTCTTGCTGGTGGCCACGGGTGTGGGATAATTGCCGATGACGCGCAGGTTGGTCTTGCTGCTGTTCAGGTAGAGTTTGATGACGTCCTCGGGCGTCCTCTCCATGGTGTAAGTGCGGATATACTGGCCGTTGTGGTACACCTTGCTTTGGATGGTTCCATTATCCAGGATGTCCATATCCTCTTTCTGCGTCTTGCCACCGCCTTTCCCTTCGATAGTCATCTTCTTCCCCTTGCGGGTATAGGTATAGGTGACGTTCTCGTCCAGATCCACAACGGTAATGGAATAATCCTTCTCATACCATTTGAGCTCGCGGGCGGGTTCCTTTTCAGGAATCTCTTCCTCAACGGGTTCCTCGCTCACGGACGTGGAGTCCGTTCTCTGCATTGATTCGGCGATTGAGCCGAGAATCTCTTTGAGCACCTCCTTGGCCTCATCCAGATTGACGGCGGACCTGTCCGCACCTTCAGACGTGGATGCAACTTGGGGAACCTTCTCGACCGGTTGCGGCTCAACGGAGTTTTCCCCCTGACGGTTTCCGGTGAAACCGCAGGAGGAAAGCATCAGTAAACTAGCTGCAAATATAAGCAGGCGTTTCATTGCCGTCAGTCTTTGACCGGACGGATAGGAAGGCCGTTCTCACGGTACAGAGCGTAGCAGTCCGTGTGACCGAAACGCATAGCATCACCCTGCCTGCGCTCGTGCCATTCAATGGCATCCTCACTGCCTTCAGGGGTACCTGACGCGAGAGCCATCGAAGCCGTCCAGCACCAGGGATAGTTTGACTCTTGGAGCTTATCGCCCACATAGTAACCAGTCTTAGGGAAATCTATGCTGTTGCCGTTTGGGCCGGTGACAGTTACGAGACCAGGCTTGTCATAACTGAATGAGCATTTTGTGAAGAGTTCCATAGCTTCAGCGCGGGTGGGCATACGCCATCCCTTGCCGAGAGCGGCAGTTGCAGCATCATCCTCGGGCTGAAGGACAATCAGTTTGTCGGCAGTGCCTGAACTGGCGTGGCTGTCCTCGGTGGAGTACTTCTTAACCTTGTATCCATCCTTGAACTTGTAAGTGTCTCCGTTGTATACCTTTTTGGCTTCAGTCTCACCCCAGGCGTAATAGTTGCCCGGATCGGAGGCGTCCTTTGCGCCCAGATTGGTCTTTGCCCATTTGACGCTGAGGCCCAGATCCACGGCATCGAAAGCAGCTACGGAAGTCTTGGTTTCGGCAGCTTTACCGTTGCCTTTCTTGTTGGAGTTGCCGCCGCAGGACACCATTGCCAGAGCGGCCATACACATAAGGATGAGTGCAGTTTTTTTCATGATAATCGTTTTTATATTATTCGGGTTTATCCCATTCAAATGCCTTTACGGTAGTATCCCAGCTCTTGATTTCGAAAGTGGCGTTCTTGGACTCCTTATCCTTGTCCAGATAGTTGACGAACTTGTACACTATCTTCGTGGCTTCATCGACCCAGTAATCAGCCTTGACAACAAAGTCATAATCGTAGCGGGTGCATTCAACTCCGAGGATTGTTTCTTTGTCTGACGTAGCCTCGCCATATTTCGTGCAATTACCGGCAGGGACACCGGCATCAAACAGGACATGGCACTCTGAGTTCTTGGCAAATCCGGCGAAATTCAAGTAGCTTTCATCACCGGAGGTAAGAAGATTGGTCCATTTTACGCTGCCGTCTTCCTGTAAGGCACCGCCGAAGGCCTTCAATGACTTGCCGTCTTTGTCAAACTGGCAATACAGATATAATACATAGCGAGAGCCCCTATTCTCATAGAACCATTCATTTCCCAATTTGATGA
>JAFWPT010000005.1 GCA_017509375.1 Bacteroidales bacterium
ACCGTTTTGGCGCTGACGGATGGCGCAAGCGGAGCATCCGCAGTAACGCATACAGTATCGCCCGGCTCAATCCGGGCACTGAGCTGCGCGTCTCCGAGCGAGTCGGCCACCGCTTCATCCACCCGGACGCCGTTCACAATACACACCACCACGGTCCCCGGTGCAGGCTCTACGCCAGTCCGGCAGCCGTAGCAGGCCGACACAGTATGCAAAGTATCAGCCGTATAGAGTCTCGCATTAAGGCACAGTATCCTGTCGGCACCTGCGGGCTCCGGCACTATCATCTGGCTGCACGAGACCACCGGCAGCAGCATTATCAGCAGAAAAATATATCGTCTCATCAGAAATTGCGTGTATATGATACAGTAGGCAGGAACATAAGTATGGAATTCCTCATAACAGCCGGAGTGCCGTCAGGATAGGAAGTGCTGTATCCCGGAACTCCGGGACTGCTGTAGCTATGCGTGGCCGTCAGATAATATATCTCGCCGTTACGGCTGCCATAGAGATTATAGATACCGAAGCTCCAGACTCTGTCTCCCCGGTGCAGCGGCTTCCGGAAATTTACGCTCACATCGGCACGGTGCACAGGGGGAAGCCTCCAGCCTCCTGCCGCCGAAGCATACAGGACATCCCGGTATTCCTTATAATAATTCTGGGAAGGTTCGCTGAATATACGTACGTAGTGCGAAGGGACGGTCATGGGAGCTCCGGAAGCAAAAGTCCAGGCTGCCGTGAGATCGGTGTACTCGTTGAAATTATATGTAAGGCACAGATTGATACGGTGCCTCCTGTCGGTAGAAGCCGGGAAGCGCCGGCCCCCGCCCACACTGCCGTCCGCGAATTGACGGTCCGCCCAGGAAAGGGTATAGCCAAGCCAGCCGGTGAGGCGGCCGGAGGTTTTGCGGGCCAGCAGTTCGGTGCCCCACGCCCGGCCCTGCCCGGAGGCCACGATGGAGGACCACATGGCATAGCTGGAGCCAAGCGTTGAGTAGCTGTTGCGGTATTCCGCGACTCCGTTCAGGCTCTTGTAATAAGCATCCGCCGAGAAATCCCATCCTTCGATGCCCGAGTAGCGCAAACTTGCAGAAAGCTGATCGGAAGTCATAGGAGGCAAGGATGCCGAGATCGGTCTCCATTCATCTCCGGGCATAATCGAGAAAAGCGACGGAATACGGTGCATGCACTGGGACATGCGTGTGTAGCCGGCCTCGGCCAGCCAGGCCTCCGACGGCCTCCAGCGGACGCTGAAGCGGGGTTCAGGAATGAACCATGCCTTCCCGAAGGACATGAAAAGACTCAAGCGCAGTCCGGGATGAAGGGACAATCTGTCGCCAATCCCGATATTTCCTTCTCCCCACACCGCAGCCTCGTGGGAAACCGCAGCCTCCGGCCGCACAAGCCAAAACAGGCTGTCGGTGACGCTCGCCCCATTTTCTGTCTCCGAAATATGGCGTGTACGCCCGCCAGGACTGAAAAGATGCAGGGTGTAATGCGCCCCCAGATACAAGTATTCTGTCTTGTAGCCGGCGGACAGATGCACGTCGCGCAGAACGGAAGCGGCCCGGGTAGCGGTAGTGCTGGAATGCAGGTCCCCTTCCAGATCCGTATCCACCGTACATGCCCTCATGTCCCTTATTCCGTAACGGGAGTATGCCAGAGCGACATTCAACTCTTTGGAATGAG
>JAFWPT010000239.1 GCA_017509375.1 Bacteroidales bacterium
GTATAGGCAAGAGTGCCCAGAAAGTGGATGTGGTCAAAGCCGGGGCCGGACTTGACCGTAACGCCGGCAAGAAGGAGAAGCAGAAGAACAACGCATCCCAGCA
The DNA here is from genome assembly GCA_017509375.1 of Bacteroidales bacterium. The sequence continues at coordinate 104 of JAFWPT010000239.1, forward strand.
GCCCGCTCAGGGCCAGGGCAAGCGCAAACGCGACCGAGACCGCTTCAAACCTGCAATGACGGAGGCCGAGCAGGAAGAGATGCAGAAAGAAATCCAGAAGCAGGTCAAGGAGACTTATGCCAAGATGAATGAGGGCAAGAAGAACAACTTCGGCGCCAAGTACCGCAAGGAGAAGCGCGAAGCAGCCGCCCAGCGCAGCCAGGAGGAAATGATGGAGGCCGCCGCCGAGAAGAAGATTCTCAAGGTGACCGAGTTCGTCACCGTGAACGACCTGGCTACCCTCATGAACAACACTCCGGTGGTGAAAGTTATCGGCGCTTGCATGAGCCTTGGACTCATGGTGTCCATCAACCAGAGGCTCGACGCCGAGACTTTGGTGCTGGTGGCGGAAGAATTCGGCTACAAGGTGGAGTTCGTTACTGCCGAGCTCTCCGAGGAACTGAGTTCCAGCGAACAGCCCGACCGTCCCGAGGACCTGGTGCCCAGGGAGCCCATCATCACCGTTATGGGCCACGTCGACCACGGCAAGACATCCTTGCTCGACTATATCCGCAAGACCAACGTGATTGCCGGTGAGGCCGGCGGTATCACCCAGCACATAGGCGCCTACAGCGTGAAGCTCGAGGACGGACGCAAGATTACCTTCCTCGACACGCCGGGTCACGAGGCGTTTACCGCCATGCGTGCCCGCGGTGCCCAGATGACCGACCTTGCGATCATCATAGTCGCTGCGGATGACGCGGTGATGCCCCAGACTATCGAGGCAATCAACCACGCGCAGGCGGCCAACGTGCCTATGGTGTTCGCTATCAATAAGATAGACAAACCGGGTGCGGACCCCGAAAAGATTCGCCGCCAGCTTTCAGAGATGAATATCCTGGTGGAAGACTGGGGCGGCAAGTACCAGTGCCAGGAAATCTCCGCCAAGAAAGGCATTAACGTTGACAAGCTTCTGGACAAGGTGCTGCTGGAGACAGACCTGCTGGAGCTCAAAGCCAACCCCAACAAGCTCGCCAGCGGCGCCGTCATCGAGTCTTCGCTGGACAAGGGCCGCGGCTACCTGGCCACAGTGCTCGTGCAGGACGGAACCCTGCATCAGGGCGACATCATGCTCTGCGGCAGCTTTTACGGCCGTATCAAGGGTATGTTCAACGAACGTGGGCAGAAAGTGCAGGAGGCCGGTCCTTCCACTCCTGTTTCCGTGCTCGGTCTCAGCGGCGCTCCTGCCGCCGGTGAAAAGTTCAATGTGCTTACCGACGAGAAGGAGGCCAAGAGCATCGCCGCCAAGCGCGAGCAGCTCATCCGTATCCAGGGAATCAAGACCCAGAAGCACATGACTCTCGAAGAAATCGGCCGCCGTATCGCTATCGGTAACTTCAAGGAACTCAACGTCATCGTGAAGGGTGATGTGGACGGTTCCGTGGAGGCCCTTTCCGATTCCCTCATCAAACTCAGCACCGAAGAGGTTCGCGTGAACGTGATTCACAAGGCCGTGGGTGCCATATCCGAGTCCGATGTCCTGCTGGCCGAAGCCTCCGATGCCGTTATCATCGGCTTCCAGGTGCGTCCTTCTGTAGAAGCCAGGAAGAGTGCCGACCGTGAAGGTATCGAAATCCGTCTCTATTCCGTCATCTACGACTGTATCAACGACGTGAAGGACGGTATCGAGGGTATGCTCGAGCCTGAGAAGAAGGAAGAGGTCATCGCTACCGCGGAAATCAAGCAGACCTTCCGTATCAGCAAAGTCGGCACCATTGCCGGTTGTATCGTACGGGACGGCAAGATGCTGCAGAAGTCCAAGGTGCGTCTCATCCGTGACGGTATTGTCATATACACCGGAGAACTCGGCTCGCTCCAGATAGGCAAGGATTCCGTGAAAGAAGTTCTTGCAGGTAAGGAGTGCGGCATGAGCATAGCCGGTTACAACGATATCAAGGAGGGCGACATGATAGAGGCCTTCCAGGTGGTAGAAATCAAGAGGACTCTGTAAGCCTGCAGTGCAGGCTTACAGAGTCCTCGCGGACTTCCCACCCCCGCTTGACTGCTCGTAAGGGTACATTTTTATGGACCCCTGCGAGCAGTTTTGCAGGATTTTTGCGCTTAGGGGTACATCCAGTTGTACCCCTACGTTAGATTTACGTGTAATCACTTCGTCGTTGCATCTGACGACAATTATCGTTATGTTTGCGAAACCATAAACTGTTTTGCTATGATTAACTTCTATTTAATTACAACAAAGGCCCTCTCTGACCGTATCTGGTTCAGGGATACGGAAGATTTCCGGGTTGCAATGAATTATGTAGCCGTGGTGGCATCCACTACCGGCGTTAACGTCCTGGCTTTTATCTTGATGTCCAATCACGTACATTTCGTTACAGAGTGTGATTATGAAAAAGCCAAGGTCTTTTGTGACAGGTTCAAGATGCTGAATGGTGCCTGGCTGCACAAAAAATATGGCTATGTAGAGTTCCTGAGAAGAGTCGGGGTAGATATACGCCCGGTGCGTCCGGAGAACGAATCCCTGCTCCGTGCCATTGCGTATGTACAAATGAACAGCGTTGCCGCCAATATATGCCCGTATCCTAATCTTTATGGATGGGGAACCGGGGCTGCATTCTTTAACCCTGAGGATATACGTGGATACAAGCTGGGAACGCTTTCCAAACGCTCCCAGTTTGAGCTTACTCACAGCCGGACTACTCTTCCGGCCTCTTACCTTGTGGGTGATGCCGGATACATACTTCCTCAATCTTATGTGCCGGTACGGTTCGTGGAAGGCCTTTTCCGTTCAGCCAAAAGATACTTGCTCTTTCTCAATAATTCCTCCAAGGCTGGCAAGCATTTGGAGAAAAGCCCGGCACCGTCTTTTGAAGACCATGTACTGATTTCAGCTATTCTCTATGTTCCGGGCAAAATCACTCGAAGAGCTTTCGGACAGTCAAACTGGGGAACTGTTACGACAGATGGGTCGGAGGTTCAGCACCGATTTGAACCAGCTTTGCCGTGTAACTGGCATTCCGTACACCAGAGCTGCCAAATTACTTGACGATTTTTAAGCTGCTGCGCTCAGAGGTACAAACGCCTGGACCCCCACGGACAGTTTTGCAGGATTTTTGCGCTTAAGGGTACATCCAGTTGTACCACCACGGACGTTGCTGGACCGCAAAGACTCGGTATTTCAGAAAAAACTCTATATTTGCAGGTATGTGCAGCCGCTGGCTCTGTAACTACGAAACCACATAAACATGGCAGACGACAAGATCATTTTCTCGATGAACGGGGTGAGCAAGATTCTCCCCCACAACAACAAGGTAATACTTAAGAACATTTACCTGGGCTTTTTCTATGGCGCCAAAATAGGCATCATAGGTCTTAACGGAGCCGGTAAATCTACCGTGCTGAAAATCATAGCCGGGGTTGAAAAGCCTACCCGGGGAGAGGTGGTCTGGGCTCCCGGATACAGTGTGGGGTACCTGGAGCAGGAACCCCGCATGGATCCGGAAAAGACAGTTATGGAAGTTGTGCAGGAGGGGGTTCAGGAGGTGATGGACATGCTTGCCGAGTACAATGAAATAGGCATGAAGTTCTGCGAGCCCATGTCGGATGATGAAATGAGCGCCCTCATCGAGCGTCAGGGGGAGCTTACGGAGGCCATCGAGCACGCCGGAGGCTGGGAGATCGATTCCAAGCTGGAACGTGCCATGGATGCGCTCCAGTGCCCTCCTCCGGGCGCCCGGGTGGCCAATTTGTCCGGAGGCGAACGCAGGCGTGTGGCCCTGTGCCGCCTGCTGCTGCGCCAGCCTGACGTGCTGCTGCTCGACGAGCCTACCAACCACTTGGATACGGAAAGTATCCAGTGGCTTGAGGCCCACTTGCAGCAATACAAAGGCACTGTAATCGCAGTTACCCACGACCGCTATTTCCTGGACAACGTGGCCGGCTGGATACTGGAGCTGGACCGCGGCGAGGGTATTCCATGGAAGGGTAATTATTCCGGCTGGCTGGAACAGAAGAGCAAGCGTCTGGCCATGGAAGAGAAGCAGGAGAGCAAGCGGCGCAAGACCCTGGAAAGGGAACTTGAGTGGGTGCGTATGGCTCCCCGGGCCCGTCAGGCAAAGCAGAAAGCCCGTCTGGGGGCTTATGAGAAACTTGCGTCCGCCGACACCAAGGAGAAGGAAGCCAATCTGGAGATA
>JAFWPT010000240.1 GCA_017509375.1 Bacteroidales bacterium
CGACCTGGAGCGCGTTCTCCGTGACAACTACATCATGTTCAAATTACGTGAGCGTTATGGAGAAAGCGATTAACCGGGAGTCTGTACTCAGTCGAACCCACTGGGGCGTGGACATATACGCGCATATCCTGCGCCAGTTCTACCCCGGCGAGGTCGTAATGAAAGTCACCGGTAGGGATTGCGGCATCGTCCGCAACCCCTTTGCCGGGGGCATTCAGAGCCTTCACATCTGGTACGACAAGAACGACCCTTCGGTCAAGCTGTCCGACGAGACGGCCCACCACAAGGACCAGTTCGGTTCCATACCGGATGGCGACGCCCTGGATTTCGCCAGCCTCTACTACCACCAGACTGGACAGGAACTGCTGGAGACCCTCAACCGAGAGATGTACCTTCATCTCGACGCGGCCTCTGCCCAGTATGCCAATGCCCCACAGGAACACGTAGACAAGGGACCGAAATTCTCGTTCTTCAAGGCTCCGATCACCAACAAGTACGCCTTCAAGAGCATCACTATCCTCGATGCCTACAACTACATCGTCGGGCCGTATGCAAAGGAACAGACATTGACCCTTCGCACCATCACCGACAAGAAGAAGGCGGCAATCTACAAGCAGTCACATTTCGCATACGCCACATTTTGCGGCGAATTTGACGTTCGCAGCAACGAGACGGTAAAGAGTGTCTCGAACCTGCTTTGCGTCGATTTTGACCACGTTCCTGGGCTGGAGGAGCTGTTTTCCCGGCTGAAGCAAGACAAGTTCTTCGACACGGCCTTGCTTTTCCACAGCCCCTCAGGCGACGGCATCAAATGGGTAATCGAAATCAACCGAGGCTCCATGTCTCACGCTGATTTCTTCCGTGCCGTGGATAACTACATTCTCAAAACCTATGGAGTCCAGATAGACAAGTCCGGCAAGGACATATCCCGTCCCTGCTTCTTGCCTTACGACCGTGACGCCTACATTAATCCTTTGTTCATCTGATAATTATGGCAGAGAATACTTTCAATCCTACCGACTGGATGCCAGCAGCGCCGGCACCAGCCCCGATCCCCTCCAGCTCCGAGCCGGTTACAGGCGACCTTGCTGACGACATTGAAGTCGTCACTCAGCGCATAGAAGCCGCCCATACCGACATTACCGCCGGATACGACAACTGGTTGGAGCTTGGATTCGCTCTCTCCGATGCTCTCGGCGAGTCGGGCCGCGACTATTTTCATAGGATCAGCCGCTTCAACGAAGGCTATGACCAGGCCGAATGTGACCGCCAGTATGATAAGTGCATGCGTTCCCACGGAACCGGTGTCACAGCCAAGACATTCTTCCAAAAGGCCAAAGACGCAGGAATCAGCGTCAGTACCCGCCCCATATCTGCAAAATCCGCAACTTCTGCAAAATCTGCACACAGCCAATCTGCGGATTCCTCTGCCCCCATATCTGCACAAAACCAAAATGCGGATATTGCGGATACTGCCGAAGTTGCAGATATGGAGGAAGAGCCACTTATGCCAACGTTCAGCCAACAGGTTAAGGATGCCCTCCCGGAGTTCCTGCAGAAGATTGTAGCCGTCAGCAACTCGGAGTACGACGCCGACATCCTTCTGCTCGGTTCCTTGACTGTCCTTTCCGCCTGTATGCCCCACATTTGTGGTGTATATGATAAGCGCATCGTTTATCCAAACCTTTTCCTTTTTGTCGCTGCAAGAGCATCTTCCGGTAAAGGTCGACTCACCCTCTGCCGCTACCTGGTTGAGCCCATCCACGAACGTC
>JAFWPT010000241.1 GCA_017509375.1 Bacteroidales bacterium
CAAGCACCCGGATTTCGATGCAGCGTCGGAGCATGGCAATCCCATAGAAATCATTTACCCCCAGCAAGGTATCACAGTAGTGCTGACAGTAGGTCTGGACGGCCGGGAACAGGGAATGGTGGCCAGGGCTGCGCACCGGGATCCGTCCGCAAAGCTGTTCTGGCACCTGGACGATGAGTTTGTCGGCACCACCAAGGGAGACCATGAGTTGCTGCTGCGGCCCGAGCCAGGGAGGCATCTGCTGGTTGCCGTGGACGAGGGCGGGGCTTCGCGCAGCGTGATGTTCAATGCCAAATAACCCCCCTCTTTTTATGAATTTTTCTATATTTGTAGGACAAAATTATAACACGATGAAAAAAATTATTCTTGCGGCAGCTGTTTTAGTGCTCGCTTCGGCTTGCGCCCCAAAGCTTTACAATGTCACGAAGTCGTATGACGACAAGCATTTCGCCAAACTCCAGCAGGTAATCGACAGTCCCACTACACCCAAGGGCACGGGATTCAGTTTCACGGAAGCCTCCGAGATAGGCCTCTGCGGAAAAATGTTCTACGATACCCCCAATCCTTATCATCGCATTGATACTGTGAAATACAAGGGTATGACGAAAGGGGAGAATTTCCAGGCCCGCTGCTCTGCCGGACTGACCGTGATGTTCACCACCAATTCTTCGGCAATCAGCGTGAAGACAGAGTGGGGGCAGCTTTATACATCCGTTGCTACCATGCCTATCGCCTATCGTGGATACGACCTGTACATCAAGAACAAGAAGGGAGAATGGCAGTGGGCTGCTTCCGGCGCCACGAAGCCTGAGAAGGGCGAGGATAACCTTGTGCTGATCAAGGATATGGCTCCAGGTCCCAAGGATTGCCTCCTGTACTTGCCTATATACTGCGAGATACGTTCCTGCAAAATAGGTACTACCGTCGGCTCCTATATCCAGAAGCTGGAAAATCCGTTCCGCAACAAGATTCTTTTCCATGGATCATCCTATACCCACGGTATCAGCACGAGCCGTCCCGGTATGAGCTATCCCATGCAGTTCATGCGTCACACAGGTATGCAGGTGCTGGCCTTCGGTATGAGCGGCAACTGCAAGATGCAGCCTTATTTCGCCGCCGTATTGGAAGATGTGGAAGCAGATGCCTATGTATTCGATGCTTTCTCCAATCCGGACTACAAGATGATTAAGGAGCGCCTGCAGCCGTTTATCGACAGAATGATTGCGGCTCATCCCGGCAAACCTATTATTTTCCAGCAGACTATACGCCGTGAAGCCAGGAATTTCTCGCTTACCTACGATGCTAAGGAACAGGCCAAGCAAGATATGGCTTCCACCCTTTTCGACCAGCTTCTGAAGAATCCCAAGTACGCTGATGTGTATTTTATTCAGACCGACGCTTGCGAGAAGGATGTTCACGAGTATTCAGTGGACGGCACCCATCCCGACGACCATGGCTACTACCTTTGGAGCAAATCCATCGAGAAGCCTGTCCTGACGATTCTGGCCAAGTACGGAATCAAATAGCCTCAGCTTATTTGCAACGGCGTACCCAGGCCTTGAACAAAGCCAGCCAGCGGGTTTCACCTCCCTGCAGCATCTTTTCCGGATGGAATTGAACAGCCCAGACACCGGGCGCTTCCCAAGCCTCCACTATGCCGTCTTCAGCACAAGCCGCGACGCTTACCCCGTCTGCGGCTTTTTTTACGGCCTGATGGTGCATGGAATTCACGGTGAGGGTATCACTATGCATCACTTCGTGCAGGAACAGGCCATCCTTCACCATGATTAGGTGCCGGGTGTTTCTGTGGCCTACGTTGTCCGGGAGCTGGGACGGGATATCCTGATACAGGGAGCCTCCGAGCAATACATTCAGGAGCTGGGAGCCGCGGCAGATTGCCAGCACAGGCTTCCTCGTACGCAGGGCTTCCCGGGCCAGCAGGCTGTCGCTGCGGTCCCGTGTATGGTCGATGTCAACGGTTTCATTGAGCACGGTCTCCCCATACCACGCGGGGGACACATCTTCCCCGCCGGAGAAGACTATTCCGTCCAAGGCTGCAAGCACTTCCGCCGCAGCCTTTTCTCCCGGCACGGTAGGAATCGCTACGGGCACGCCTCCGGCTTTGCGTATGGCGTCGCTGTAAGTGGCCGGCAGCAAGGTGCTTCCGGTTGAACTGCGGGAACAGGTGATGCCTATCAGCGGAGCCTGCCGGGAAGTGCAGGCACTTATCAGCAAGCCGGCGGCAAGTAAAGCGGCGGGGATAAACGAGAGTGTTTTCATATCGTTATAGTACTTCTGCCAGGTACGGGCCGGTTACCGAAGACGGGTCGGAGGCAATATCTTCCGGGGTGCCCCGGCTCACGATAAGCCCTCCGCGGCGGCCGCCTTCAGGCCCCATGTCAAGTATGTAATCTACGCTCTTCAGGATGTCCGGGTTATGCTCTATGATAATGACGGTATTACCTTGATCCACAAGTTTCTGCAGCACGCCAAGCAGGGTTTGGATGTCTTCGAAATGGAGTCCTGTGGTGGGTTCGTCAAGCATGTAGAGAGTATTGCCCGTGGCCTTGCGGAACAGTTCGGACGCCAGTTTCATGCGCTGGCTTTCGCCTCCCGAAAGGGTTACCGACGACTGCCCCAGATGCACATATCCCAGGCCTACATCCACCAGGGCTTTCAGCTTGGGCGCAATCTTGGGATGGGCTTTGAAGAACTCATAGGCCTCGGCAACGGGCATCTCCAGCACCTCGCTGATGTTCTTGCCCTTGTAGCGCACGGCAAGCGTATCTTCTTTGTAGCGCCTGCCGCGGCACACGTCGCACACCACGTTTACAGACGGCAGGAAGTTCATTTCCACTACCTTGATACCGGCGCCCTTGCACTCTTCGCACCGGCCTCCTGCTACGTTGAAGGAGAAGCGGCCGGCACCGAAACCGCGCACCTGTGCGTCCGGAGTCTCTTCGAAAAGCTTGCGTATGTCGTCGAACACTCCGGTGAAGGTGGCCGGGTTGGAGCGGGGCGAACGGCCTATGGGGCTCTGGTCTATCTCAATGACCTTGTCAATATTTTCGATGCCCTCAATACCGCTGTAGGGCAGGGGTTTCTCTTTGCTGCGGTTGTATTTGGCCTTGAGAATGGGGATGAGGGTTTCGTTTATCAGCGAGCTTTTGC
>JAFWPT010000242.1 GCA_017509375.1 Bacteroidales bacterium
CATACCCCTCGGGATGTCTACCAACGACTACATAGTAATCGGTATAGTAGATACTTACTACCAGTTGGGCGAGCTGGACAAGGCCCGTGAGCTTGGTGCCCGCATGGGAGCCGCCTTGCTGGAAACCACCCGTTTCTATCTGGAATTCTATGAATTCGGCAAGAACGAGTTCGACCTCTGCGGCAGCTACGTTTACTATTTAGCAGATGTGATGGAAAGCGGCGGCGATGCAGACCTCGGCCAGAAGCTCAAGGAAGGTTTCTCCAAATTGATAGATATAGCGGCGGGAAGCTCTGAAGAGTCTGAATAATAGCCTATTGCTTGTATTTATTCTATGTTTTAACTACCTTTACAGCTTTGTTTTCGGAAAAATAAATTATCAACATATGAAAAAACAGTACATTTCGCCTTATGTGCAAATCTTCTCTGTTCGGACAGAAAGGATATTTGCATTGTCGTATGACAGGACCAACCAGACAGAAAACATGAAATGGGACAGCGAAGAAGAGGACCTTTAAAGATTACAGCGATGAAAAAGATTGGAAAATATATGATCGTTGCACTGGCGGGTCTTTCTATGCTCGCATGCACCAAGGAAGTAGAATTGAATCCCGAGGAAGGGAGCGAAGTATATAGTTATACCATTGCCATTGACGAAGGCACCAAGATGTTCCTTGACGGCGACCATATGGCATGGCAGGAGTATGATTATATCGACTGGTTTGCCATATCCGGTTCCTATGGTTATGAAAGCAATGGGTCTTCTGTAATCAATATGAATACCGACCCGAGGACTTTCTCCGTATCCAGCCCTATCAGCATTGATGCCGGCGGTTATATTTATGCCTGCGCCCCCAGTGCGTGGGGAACTAAAGATGAGGCTCATCTTTCTATCCCGACTGATCAAAATGATGACGATGGTGCCATCCACAACGCGATGCCCATGGTTTCTCTGCCGATTAGTGTTACCGATCGCATAAAAGCCAATACCAACACGCCGGTCGCAGAGACCATGTTCATCAATCTGGGTGCAGTAATTGAATATAACATCTTCGATTCGTCCGACAACGACGAGTACCTCCAAGGTGTGACGTTCGAGGCTACTACACCCATTGCCGGCGAGTTCACAGTAAACCTCACGACCGTGGCCGAAGATAACATCCCTTCGATTTCCGGTCTCACGGAAAAGGCCGTCAACACCATACCCTACCAATCAGAAATTGTAGGTAACAGCAAGGCAAATGGCCTGAAGGTTTACCAGGTGGTGGCTCCCGGTACCCATTCCGGTACGATTACCGTTATAACCAATGATGCCATTTATACTTATTCCGTTTCCGGCATCACCTTCAACCGTTCTTCAGTCAAGAGACTTAACGTTGACCTCTCAAGTGCCAATGCAACCCGCCGCAGCTTTGCTGACATTGAAGCAGAACTGGCCGGCCGCGAGTGGGTATTGAGTTCCGTAACGATAGACGGCAGTGATGCTACATATAGCGCCGGGGACAGTATGACACTCAATGCAGACTTCAGCATCACCTATGACTGCAGCGCAAATCCGGGTAACGTATACGATTACAGCAATGATCAATGGCTCCCTTACGACTTTGGGCCGTCTACAGCGACAAGGGAATGGTATGTATCGACAGATGGAAAGGATCTTTTCTTGGCTTTCAGAGACTATGGTTATCCGTTGATTGTTGACGAGTGGCCGGATTCAGAGCGCGATTACAAGATTGTCTCTATGACAAATACGACTCTGGTCCTGAACCACTGGGGTTCCACAAACACTGGTACTTCCGAATTCGTCATAACTTTCACTGATGCCAATTCTTCCCCTGCTCCGGCCAACGATCCCGAAACCATCCTTAAATCTTATAACTGGGAATTGATTTCTGTTGAGCAAAACGGCGCAGATGTGACTCAAACTGCAGGCAACAAAATAAAGTTCAATGCAGATTACAGCTATACCATTGACTGTTCCGCCAACAACGGTAACGTATATGACTATTATCACGTAGGAACGTTCCCCGGCCAGACAGATTACGATTATTATATCAGTAATGGTTTTACATTGGCCTGGTCGATAACCACCGATGCTACAAACGACTACTTGCGTTTCACCCGGGGTGCCTTCCCTTTGGTAGTGGTGGCAGATTACGATAATTATCCCATAGATTACACCATCGTCACCCTGGACAACTCCAACCTGGTCCTTCAGTATGGCGAATATACTATGTGCTATAAGTCCGACGCAGTGGACCCCAATGATCCCGCAACCTTGCTGACTGCACCCCACGCCTGGACGTTGGCATCTGTTGAGGAGAGTGGCACGGATGTGACCAATACACAGTTCAACAAGATTACGTTCAATGCAGACCATAGTTATTCCGTGGATTACTCCGTGAATGGCGATGTGGTTTACGATTATTATTACAATTCAGTTCGCGACCGCCAGAATGACTACGACTTTTTCATCAACAATGGTGAGACCCTGGAGTGGTCAATAACCAACAACGGCACAAGCAACTTCCTTGATTTCACCAGATGTGCCCACCCGTTAGTGATTTTGGGAGACTATGCTAACAATCCTATGTCTTACGAAATCGTAACGCTGGACAATAACACCATGGTGCTTCAGTATGGCAACTATACGATGACATATACCGCTATCTCAGATGCGGTTGTCAGTCTTGAGACCCTGCTCAAAGCCAAAACCTGGGAGCTCTCCACCGTTTATGAGAACGATATGGATGTAACATATACTGCGGGCAATAAGATAAGCTTCAACGATGCCTACGGCTATACCATTGATTGCTCCGCGAATAGCGATTATTGTTTTAATTTTACGGATGGTTCTTATAGTCATCGCGAGTATGATTACGATAATTATATCCAGTATTATCCTCTGGCCTGGTCCATATCTACAAATGGAACAAACAACTACCTGACTTTCACCAAGTATGCCCATCCCGTGGCAATTGTAGGAGATTACAAGAACGAAGCTATGACTTTCGAAATCCTCACGCTCAGCGGCAGCAGCCTGGTGATCAAGTACGGAGACTACACTCTGTCTTACACCGCAGCTCAATAAAGTCTGCAAACCATAATCACAAGAGGCCGGCAAATCGTGTTGCCGGCCTCTTTTTCTGCCCCGCCTTTGTGTCCAGTAGCGCGACGGCCTCGAAGGGATTTAACCGTACGACATCGCTGGTGGGCCGAAACCCAAGTGCAAATCTTAAGCAATTCTTCGTTAGATAATCCCATTTGACAGACCCCCAAGATCGACTTTGTACTCGACTGGCGCTGAATCCTTTTTCTCCAAAAACATCGCTATATAAACTGGGAGGTATGTAATTCGGCCGTCAACGGTTAGATTGTCGTTGTTAAGCACCAATGCCTCAGGAAGATTATAC
>JAFWPT010000243.1 GCA_017509375.1 Bacteroidales bacterium
CTAACGGATTGTACCATCGATTATGAACTTACTACTTTCTCTACTGCGGCGGGATCAAGGCCGCGTAACGGTGGTCAGTTATGTTATATCAATGACGCAGTAACCTTCCTTAACAAGGAAGCAAATGGAGGTACTGGAACTACCCTGCAAGAGAAAATCACATATTACTTTATCAATAAACTTGGTATTTCAGAAGCGGATATCGAGAACTTCAAGACTTGGGCTCTCGAACCGGATCCGGAAGCTAATTAATTAGAATTAACGTTTAATACTTACAATCATGGAAAAGAACAATGAAAAAGAGCTCCGCACCTACATCCGGCCGGAGACCGAAGTCATTACATTGGTCAGTGAAAAGATCTTGGCCGGTTTTGAATCTGGCACCGACGGTGGAGAAATCGGAGGTTAAACACAATTGTCACCTTCATTATGAAAGGATTACAAATCGCCATAGGGCTGCTCGCAGTGGCAGCCCTATCCTCCTGTCAAGTCAAGGAGGAGTTGTTGCCTACTGAAGAGACGCCTCGGTTCCATGCAATCATAGAGCAACCGGGACAGGATGCGTCAACCAAAACCTATGTAGACAAAGAAATATTTGATGCTACCGGGAGTTATACCATTTTCTGGTATCGGGATGACCGGGTCAGTATTTTCTATGACAACACCTATAACCAGCAATACTCGTTCGAGGATCGGGACGGCTCAACGGCCGGTGATTTTAAGATTGTTACCGGCACAGGATCTGGTTCCACGGCCCAAGCGATAGTAACCGGAAACAATTATGCTATTACCCCATATCATCGGGATAATCGTTGTGATACGCAAGGAAACCTGACCGTAGTTATCCCGGAGCGTCAGGAATACTATCAGGATGACAGGCGGGGAATCGGCGTCCATCTTCTGATGGTTGCCAAGGATACGGACGGAGATAAAGATTTCTTCTTCAAACACGTAGGAAGCTATCTCGGTGTGCGCTTGCGGGGAGAGGGTGTTTCCGTGAAGTCCATAACCCTCCGCGGAAATAATGGTGAGACTCTGGCTGGTTATCCGATTGTTTCATTTGATGAGAATGATGACCCCGAGATAAGTTTCGATCCGCGGGATCTCGACAATTTCGATTTCGTCACGATGGAGCTGTCCGAGCCGAAAACTCTGACCGCTGATGAGTATGAATACTTCTGGCTGACGCTTCCCGCTGTCACTTTTGACAAAGGATTCTCCCTAACAGTCAAAGATGAACACGGCGGAACCTATGTCAGGGAGGTGACGAAATCTACAACGCTCAACAGAAAGGGTTTCTATACGCTGTCTTGTGATGTGGAGATTGCTTCAATCCCCGTCGAATCCATCACCGTGGACCCCACGAACCTGACACTGACCATGACCGAAACGGAGACGGCCACGCTGAAAGCCACGGTCCTGCCTGCGGACGCGACCGATCCGACCGTGACCTGGTCCAGTGACAACGAGGAAGTTGCGACGGTATCAGCGGACGGTGTTGTGACGGCGCACAAATCCGGCACGGCCAATATCACTGCGAAAGCCGGCGACAAGGAGGCCACCTGCGTCGTCTACGTGGTTGACAAAGTCTCCTACAGC
>JAFWPT010000244.1 GCA_017509375.1 Bacteroidales bacterium
ATGGGTACGGATACCTGCGGCGTTGATTTTCTCGAAGAAATAGACGGACATGCGGAGATTGACGTCACCGACCCCCTCGATCGTGAGACCAACAGAATTCTCGCCCGGATCGAACACGCCGTCCTTTCCGGTACAATCATCCTTGAATTTCAGCAGATAGTTTCCATTGTCCAAGGAAAAAACGTCCTTGGTCTTACCAGAATAAATCTTTTCCATAGCAGTATACACACTTGGTGCAAATTTACTACGATTACTTCAACCGTACAATACATTTTCCTCATTTTTTTCAACAGTCGGAGGTTGAAAAAAAATGCCTTCTTCCGGGCTTAAAAATGCCTCAAAAAATTTGGAGATTTCAGCTTTTTTAGCATAACTTTGTAGTCAAAGCGAAAAGTAATGAACAAAACCCGTAATAATAATATTAAGACAGCCTGACAAGGTTGTCTTTTTTTTGGTTCATCTGCAAGTATTATGGTGACGCTTCCGGCTTTTACAGACCTGCATGTACATCTGCGCGAACCCGGGCAGACATGGAAAGAGACCATCCGCAGCGGCAGCCTTGCCGCCGCACGGGGAGGCTACACCCTCGTCTGCGCTATGCCCAACCTCGATCCTGTGCCGGACTGTCCCGCGAATCTGGCCGTCGAACAAGCCGCCATAGACCGGGATGCCGTTATACGTGTTCTTCCCTACTGCTCTATCACCAAAGGCCGCAAGGGACTGGAAACGGTGGACTTCGAAGCCCTGAAAGGCAGCTGCGTGGCCTTTTCCGATGACGGCAGCGGAGTCCAGGACAGGGAGATGATGCTTAAGGCCATGCGGGAAGCGGCGGCTGCAGACGTTATCCTGGCCGCCCACTGCGAAGACAACAGTCTGCTCCACGGAGGCTACATCCACGACGGCCGCTGGTGTGCGGCCCACGGGCACAAAGGTATATGTTCGGAAAGCGAGTGGAGACAGATAGAAAGGGACCTGGAGCTCTGCGCCATCACCGGCTGCCGCTACCACGTGTGCCATATCTCCACCGCACGCAGCGTGGAACTCATACGGGAGGCAAAGCGGAACGGGGTAAAAGTAACCTGCGAAACGGCGCCACATTACCTGCTGCTCTGCGAAGACGACATGCAGGAGGACGCACGGTTCAAGATGAATCCGCCCCTGCGCAGCGCCTCCGACCGCGAGGCACTCATAGATGGGCTCAGGGACGGCACCATAGATGTGGTTGCCACCGACCACGCCCCCCATTCGGCCCGGGAGAAAAGCCTTGGCCTCCAGGGCAGCGCCATGGGCATCGTAGGGCTGGAAACGGCTTTCCCGGTGCTCTATACCCGCCTGGTACGTACCGGCACTATCAGCCTGGAGCGTCTGGTGGAGGCTATGTCCACGGCGCCCCGCCGTATTTTCCGAATTCCATCCGCCCCGCTCGACAGCATAGACGTAGACCTGGACACCCCTTTCACGATTCGCAGCAGCGATTTCCTCTCCATGGGCAGATCCACGCCATTTGACGGATGGACGGTGTACGGACGCATCCTGCAGACAAAATTTAACGGTAAAACAGTATATCAAGCTTTATGATCCGACCAAAGAAAAAGCTGGTGCTTGAAAACGGGGCCGAATACTACGGCACCCTCTTCGGCGCCGACTGCAACAAAGTCAGCGAAATCGTTTTCAACACCTCGGTCGTAGGGTATCAGGAAATCATCTCCGATCCCTCCTATGCCGGGCAGATAGTGGTCCTTACCTATCCCCTGGCAGGCAATTACGGCATCACGGACGAGGACTACGAATCCAAGCAGTCGTACATAGACGGCATCATCGTACGGGAACTCTGCGACACGCCGAGCAACTTCCGGCTCACGAAAACCCTTGAAGAGGAGCTCGAGGAGCACGGCATTCCTTGCATCAGCGAACTGGATACCAGAAGCCTCACCAAGCAGATCCGCTCCCTCGGCCGCCCCCGCGCCGCCATAGTGGACGCGGACATGCCCCTGGAAGAGGCCCTGAAGCTCATAAACGACACTCCGGCCGGCAGCAGGGCCGTCAAGCAGGTAAGCTGCCGAAAACGCTGGCTTACACGTACCGCAGGGCACCTATACAACGTAGTGGCCGTGGACTGCGGCATCAAACATTCCATCCTGCGCCTGCTCAGTTCGAAGGGCTGCAACGTAACTATAGTGCCGTTCGATACGCCGGCCGCAAGCATCCTCGCCTACAATCCCGACGGCATACTGCTTTCCAACGGCCCCGACAACGTGCCCGAGGTGCCGGAGGTGAACAGCCTGTTCCACGAACTTAAAGGCACCCTTCCTGTGTGCGGCATCGGCCTTGGCGCAGAAATCATAGCCTGCAGCTATGGAGCCAGGCCCGAATGGATGGGTTGCGGCATACACGGCGACCACCCGGTCAGAGACCTTGGGAGCGGACGGATAGGCATTGCGGTGCTGAACCAGAGCTATTGCTTCCGCAGCCTGGAAGGAACCGGGCTCACCCCCACTCACGTAACCGTGCCGGAGGGCTACATAGCCGGATTCGAAAACCGCGACGACAAGGTGTTCGGAGTGCAGTTCCAGATGGAAGCCGCTCCGGGGCCCAGGGATTTCATCCACCTGATAGACAAATTCATAACCATGATGGAGGAAAGAAAAGATGCCAAAAAGGACTGATATCAAGAAAGTTATGGTGATAGGGTCGGGCCCTATCGTCATAGGTCAGGCAGCGGAATTCGACTACGCCGGCACCCAGGCCTGCCTGGCCCTGAAGGAAGAAGGCTACCAGGTCATACTGGTGAATTCCAATCCCGCCACCATCATGACGGACACCCATATCGCCGACAAGGTGTATATGGAGCCGCTGAAACTGGAATATATAGCCAAAATAATACGCTACGAGCGTCCGGACGCCATAGTCCCGGGGCTCGGCGGCCAGACCGGACTTAACCTGGCCGTACAGCTGGCCCGAAAGGGCATCCTGGAAGAGTGCGGAGTAGAGATACTGGGCACTTCCTTCGAGGGCATAGAAATGGCGGAAGACCGTGAAAAATTCAAGGAACTGTGCATGAGCATTGGCGAGCCGGTCATTCCGTCCGAAATCTGCTACAGCATCGAAGACGGAGTAAGGGTGGCGGCGGAAATCGGCTACCCGGTAATCCTGAGGCCTGCTTTCACACTCGGCGGCACCGGCGGCGGTTTTGCCGACGACGAAGAAGAGTTGCGCGACCTTCTGCGCACCGCCCTTGCCCTCAGCCCCGTTCATCAGGTGCTGGTAGAAAAAAGCATCAAAGGCTTCAAAGAGATAGAATTCGAGGTGATGCGCGACTCGGCGGACACCGCCATCGCCGTGTGCAGCATGGAGAACATCGACCCTGTAGGTGTGCATACCGGTGACTCCATGGTGGTCGCCCCGGCCCAGACGCTTACGGACAAGGAATACCAGCTGCTGCGCGACTCGGCAATAAAGCTGATCCGCGCGCTCGGCATAGAAGGCGGATGCAACGTCCAGTTCGCCCTCGACCCGCTGTCCTTCAAGTACTACCTCATCGAGGTCAATCCCCGCGTGTCCCGTTCTTCCGCCCTGGCGTCCAAAGCCAGCGGCTTCCCCATTGCCCGCGTTACCGCAAAGATAGCCGTAGGACTCACCCTGGACGAGATTGTGATTGCCGGAGCCCCGGCGTGCTGCGAGCCCGCCATAGACTACGTGGTCACAAAAGTGGCCCGTTTCCCCTTCGACAAGTTCACCGAGGCTTCGAACGAACTGGGGACACAGATGAAGGCCACCGGAGAAGTGATGAGCATAGGACGCACCATGGAGGAGAGCCTGCTGAAAGCCATACGTTCCCTGGAGAACGGCTGCTGCCACATACACAAGAAGAAGTTCGACGACTGGAGCATGGAGCAGCTGCTGGATTATATCTGCCGTCCCACCGACGACCGCATTTATGCCATCGCCCAGCTACTGAGGCTGCGCATCGACCTGGCCCGCATCTACGACCGCACCAAGATAGATATGCTCTTCCTCGAGAAAATCTACAATATAGTGCGTCTGGAGAGGGAATTGCAGGCGGCTCCGGAGCTTACTCCCGAGTTGCTGCTGAAGGCAAAGCGCATGGGCTTCGGCGACAAGTTCCTTGGGCAGCTCCGCAAGCTAAGCGAATACGAAATGATACTCCTGCGGGAGAGCATGGGCATACGCCCGGTGTACAAGATGATAGACTCCTGCGCCGGCGAAAGAGATACCTATGTTCCCTATTTCTACTCCACTTACGAAAGCGAGAACGAATCGGTGCGGAGCTCCCGCAAAAAGATACTCGTGTTGGGCTCCGGCCCCATCAGGATAGGCCAGGGCGTGGAATTCGACTATTCCACAGTACATGCCATCCAGGCCATACGGGAAGCCGGCTTCGAAGCTATCATCATCAACAACAACCCGGAAACGGTTTCTACCGATTACACTATTTCCGACAAGCTCTACTTCGAGCCGCTGACAGCCGAGGACGTGATGAACGTCATACGGCTGGAGCAGCCGGACGGCGTGATAGTGACGCTCGGAGGCCAGACCGCCATAAACCTCGCGGCTCCGCTTGAAAAGTTCGGAGTACCCCTTATCGGAACCGACCTGCAGGCCATCGACAACGCCGAAGACCGCAAGCTCTTCGAGGCCATACTGCGCAGGACCGGCATCCCCCAGCCCAAGGCCAAGGCTGTGACCAACGTGGAAGACGGAGTACAGGCCGCAGCCGAAATAGGCTACCCAGTGCTGGTGCGCCCGAGCTTCGTACTCGGAGGCCGTGCCATGATGATAGTAGGCAACGAGGAAATGCTCCGGCACTATCTCCATAACGCAGTGGAAATCAACGAGGACTCGCCCGTACTCGTAGACCGTTACATAATGGGCCGCGAGACCGAAGTGGACGCTATCTGCGACGGCACGGACGTCTTCATACCGGCCATAATGGAGCACGTAGAACGTACCGGAATTCACTCCGGCGACAGCATCAGCGTGTACCCGTCTTTCAGCCTCAGCGAGAAGGTGAAGAAGCAGATAATAGACGATACCGTGCGGCTGGGGCTGGAAATCGGCATCAAGGGCCTGTTCAACATACAGTTCATCGTGGACGGCAACGACGACGTGTACGTGATAGAGGTGAACCCCCGTTCATCCCGCACCGTGCCCTTCATCTCCAAATCCACGGGCATCCCCATAGCCAAGATAGCCACCCGCGTAATGCTCGGCCATTCCCTTAAGGAACAGGGCATTACAGAAGTGTACTTCCCGGAGCGCAAACGCCATTTCGTGAAAACTCCGGCTTTCTCATTCGGCAAGATAAAGGGCATAGATTCCTATCTCTCTCCGGAGATGAAATCCACCGGAGAAGCCATAGGGTACGACAAGACGCTTACCAGGGCCCTTTACAAGTCTCTCCAGGCTTCAGGCATGACGGTAAGGCCCTACGGCACAGTGCTCGCGACTATTGCCGACAAAGACAAGCAGGAAGCCCTGCCGCTGATACGCCGCTTCTACGAGCTTGGCTTCAACCTGGAGGCCACCAGCGGGACGGCCCGCTTCCTCAAGGAAAACGGACTTCGTACCCGTACCCTGAGGAAGATCAACGAAGGCAGTGAAGACATACTCAACTCCATACGCAAGGGCCACGTGAGCTATGTCATCAATACCATAGACCTCAACCAGAAATCCGCTCACCTGAACGGCTACGACATACGCCGCATTGCAGTAGAGAACAACGTCACCACTTTCACGGCGCTGGAAACCGTCAGGGTGCTGCTGGATGTACTGGAGGAAATCAGTTTCACCGTATCTACCATAGATGCCGAGTATAAGTAAAATACAGCTGCGTGTACGTTCCAACGCGCCCGTATGCCGGAATTGTCTGCGGCTGGAGCTCGAAGGGACGGGCATTCCTGCCGTCGCTCCCGGACAGTTCGTGCACCTGGGCGTCCCGGGCAAATTCCTGCGCCGGCCTATTTCCGTGCACGACTCTTCGAGCGAAGGCATAGTGTTGATATACAAGACAGTAGGAGAAGGGACACGGATTCTTTCCGGCATGGGCGAAGGAGAATGCGTGGACGTTCTTCTGCCTCTCGGGAACGGCTTCGACACCAGCCAGTGCAGCCACAGGGCCCTGCTGCTGGGAGGCGGACTGGGTTCGGCGCCGCTCTACCTCCTGGGGAGGCAACTGCTCGCAGAAGGCAGGGATGTGAGTGTCATAATGTGCTTCAACACAGCCGCGGACGTGTGCCTTGCAGAAGAATACCGGGAGTTGGGTATAGAGCCAGTTATCGTAACCTTGGACGGATCCGCAGGACTGAAGGGCATGGTCACCGACGTAGAACTGCCTGAGCATGACTGCTTCTATACCTGCGGTCCCCTGCCTATGATGCGCGCCGTATGCAAGATGCTGGACACCCCGGGTCAAGTAAGCATGGAGGAGCGCATGGGCTGCGGAGCCGGCTTTTGCTACGGATGCAGCATACAGACTCATTCCGGTCCGGCACGGGTGTGCGCCGACGGGCCTGTGTTCAATAAACGGGACATTATATGGCAAGAGACTTAAGCACAGAGTTTTGCGGGATACGGTTCAAGAATCCCGTGGTACCGGCGAGCGGCACTTTCGGCTTCGGGCTGGAGCTGGCGGACAGTTTCGACCTGAATGTGCTGGGAGGCATATCGCTGAAAGGCAGCACCCTCGAGCCCCGCTTCGGCAACCCCACCCCCAGAATCGCCGAGTGCAGTTCCGGGCTGCTGAACTCCGTAGGCCTCCAGAATCCCGGTGTCCGCGCCCTTGCGGACGAAAAAGTACCAGCCTTGAGGAGGCTGTACAACGGTTGTATCATCGCGAATATCAGCGGGTTTTCCGTGGAAGAGTACTCCGCCTGCTGCCGCATTGCCGACAGCTGCAAAGGGATAGACATCATCGAGCTCAACATTTCCTGCCCGAACGTGCATGGCGGAGGAATGGCCTTCGGTACCGACCCTGACGCTGCCGCCGCAGTCAGCGCTGCCGTCCGCGCCGTTACCCGCAAACCGCTGGTAGTGAAGCTCAGCCCCAATGTTAGCGACATCGTGGCTATAGCCAGGGCGTGCGAGGATGCAGGCGCCGACGGGCTCTGCCTGGTGAACACCTTCCTGGGCATGCGCATAGATATCAAGACGCGCCGCCCCGTACTCGCCAACCGCACCGGCGGCTTGTACGGCCCGGCAATATTCCCCGTTGCACTGCGTATGGTGAATCAGGTAAGCAAGGCCTGCAGCATACCGGTGATGGGCTGCGGCGGGGTGAGCAAAGCCGAAGATGTGATAGAGATGATGATGGCCGGTGCCCGGGTGGTCCAGGTGGGTTCCGAAAATCTTCGCAATCCCTTCGCCTGCAAGGAGATCGCAGAGGCCTTGCCGGGGGTAATGGAACAACTTGGAATAGAAAGACTCAGCGATATTATTGGATGCGTATGAAAAGAGACGTCATCATAGCCTGCGACTTTAGCGGCGCCGCGGAAGTATTTGACTTCCTGGAGCTTTTCGAAGGAGTGCGCAAACCCTTCGTCAAAATTGGCATGGAGTTGTTTTACGCCGAAGGGCCTGCGATAGTGAGGGAAATCAAGCGCCGGGGACATCCCGTCTTCCTGGACCTCAAGCTGCACGACATTCCCAACACCGTACGCAAGGCCATGAAAGTGCTCTCCGGCCTGGATGTAGATATGGTCAACGTTCACGCTGCAGGCACAAGGGAGATGATGCAGGCCGCACT
The DNA here is from genome assembly GCA_017509375.1 of Bacteroidales bacterium. The sequence goes on from JAFWPT010000244.1 coordinate 7,763, forward strand.
GGAAGGGCTCACCCGGCCGGACGGAAGCCGCCCCTTGCTGATTGCCGTGACACAGCTCACTTCTACCTCCGAGCAGAGGATGCAGGAGGAACTGCTGATAGGGGCCTCTATGGAAGATACTATCAGGAAATATGCCCTGAATTCGCGGGAGGCCGGGCTGGACGGAGTG
>JAFWPT010000032.1 GCA_017509375.1 Bacteroidales bacterium
CGTCCCAGATACGCAGTCGCCAGCAGGATGTAGACAGCATCCTTGCCATGATGGATGCAACCTATGTCAAAGACAGTTATAACTCTTTGTCCATCGAGGGGTACAAGATTACGGAAGACCTGCTGGAAAGGGTGCGGAGTGGCAACTGGGACCCGAAGAATGATGAGCAAGATAAGGATCGAAAGAATGCTTTGGCTGCGAGAGGGTATTATCAAGCTTACCAATTGCTCAGAGACTCCATTGCATCTGTTTTTGCAGGGAAAGACCCGGCGGAGGTTTATGCAAAAGAGCATCAGGCATGGCATTTCCAGTTGTTCGAGCCTTGTGTGAGAGCGGGTATAATTAAAGCTTCGGATTTGGTGGGTTATCGTACTCACCAGGTCTATATCCGGAACTCGATGCATGTGCCCCAGAATCCTGACGCCGTTCTGGATGCAATGACTACTCTGTCGGCCTTGATGAAAGAAGAGGAGCATGCTTTTGTCCGTGCTGTTCTGGGGCATTTCTTCTTTGTTTACATTCATCCGTATATGGACGGGAACGGCCGCACAGCTCGCTTTACAATGAACAGCCAACTGGTAACGGGCGGCTATCCTTGGGTTGTCGTGCCTGTAGAACGCCGCGACGAGTATATGGCCAGTCTGGAGAAGGCAAGTGTGGAAGAAGATATTGAGCCTTTTGTGCGGTTTATCTGTTCACTAGTTTAGTCAGGTCTTCCCGGTCAGGAATGCCCCGGGAATCTTCCTGGCAGCTACTTCTTAAATGCGAATTTTTCCTTTGCCTTCAATAATAGAACGATGATAAATCCAAATGATGTTTGGACGTTGGAGAGTTTTTTGCTAATATTGCAGTGACAAGAAAAATGAGCTATGGAAGCACGAACATCCGTGTAAAATAAAGATGCCTGATTCCCATATTTCCCACTTCATTCTCACCCGCTTCAACCTCCTGCTCTGGAAACAGGACAAGAGGGGGAATGCTGTGAGGACTGTCGGCTGGCTTGAGCATCGCTTCGGGCTCTTTGAGCGCTACTGTCTTCCGTCCGTTATCGGGCAGAGCTGCCAGGATTTCGAGTGGATAGTGCTCTTCGACAGCCATACTCCCGAGCGCTTCATGGAGCGGATCAAGGAGCTTCAGTCAAGGTGCCCTCAGCTGGTGCCGGTGTTTGTGGAGCCGGCGAACGGGCGGTATTTTGCGCAGATCTTCCGGGAGCAGGTGGCGGGAAGGCTTGCCATGCGTCGGAGTGCTGGAGTCACAACGGGCGACAGGGTACTTACGACCTATCTGGATAACGACGACGCGCTGCACCCAGGCTTCGTGGAAGACGTGCAGCGGCGGGCGGAGGAGCTTCCGGACGGGACGTTCATCACTTATACGCACGGTTATCAGTTCTATACCGACTACAACTATATGCTTCGCGTGCCTTATCCAATGAACCACTTTGTCAGCGTGGTGGAGGATGGCGATACTGCAACGCTCAAGACGATTTACGGGTATGGCAGCCATTACTACATTGACAGGATAAAGGGGGTAAGGATAGAACGGGTGAAGGGCCTGCCGATGTGGTGCGAGGTGGTTCATGAGAAGAATATGAGCAACGACGCCTACTATATGATTGGAACGAGGATGGTGAAGGACGCAGGGGCGTTCTCATTCCTGCTTGGTGACGTGGGCCTTAGGCACGGTCCGGGGGTTTATATCTTCCGCTTTTTGCCGAGGTACCTGAAGATGTTCTTCCGCCGGGCATGGCGCAAGTTGCTCGGAAGGCAGTGGTGAAAGATAGTTCTAGCTATGTGCCTCCAAGCATCCCTTTAGGTAGAGTTGCCGCTCTTGTTCAGGGAATCTTTCTATTGCATATCGGAGCATAGTGCGGGGCATGACACGGTAGCGGGGTAGCAAAAACGCCTCCAATGCGGCCTTGTCTTTTTTCCCCGCCTCCCGGAGGAGCCAGCCTACAGCTTTGTGGATGAGGTCGTGGGGGTGATGCAGGAGTATGTCGGCAATAGCGAAGCAGTCCTGAAGTTCACCGCGGCGAATGAAACTCATGGTGCTGACAATTCCTATGCGCTGCTCCCAGATTGTCTTGCCGCAGCCGGCAAGTCGGTACAGGAGCCTACGGTCTCTGTGAAGCAGCCACTCGCCTAGCAGAGGGTAGCAGGAAAGATCCACGAGGTCCCAATTGTTGATGCCGCCGGTGTGCGCGAGATAGAATTCTATGCACTACCTCAGCGCGTCATCGTCTTACCCGGCATGCCTGAACACTTCAACCAGAGTCAGCAGTGCGGCGAGACGTATCTCGTGGTACTCGCTTCCTATGCACTTCTCCAACTCGGCAAAATCTGTATTATTCCAGCACCGCCTGACGACCCCGCGTGTCACCGGGACCTTGATTCCCAAGAACTTGTCTCCTTCTCCGTATTGTCCGGGTCCGGTTTTGAAAAAGCGGCTCAGCCCCTCTACTTGAGTGGGATCAGCAGCGGCGAGCATTTCTTCATACAGTGCCATATCCGATGATTTTCCTGTCGGGAGTCATGTGCGCTGTCTCAGTCCGACTGCGCCTCTCCGTCTTCCAAAGGTAATCATTTCCCGCAGTTTTTAATAAATAATTGCAATACTCCTGCTTTTTGAGTATATTGCGAAGATTAGTAGCGCTAAACTATGGATCAAGTCAAAGTAATAGAAATCAAGAAGAGTATTTTTGCCGATAACGACGAAGATGCCGACAAGCTGCGTAAAGAGCTGAAACACAAGGGAGTTTATCTTTTAAACTTGATGTCTTCTCCAGGAAGCGGCAAGACAACTACGCTCATTAAAGTCATCAATCTGCTGAAAGACAAACTCCGTATAGCAGTAATGGAAGCGGATATAGACAGCGATGTTGACGCAGTCAAAATCAAGGAAGCCACCGGCATAGAATCCATTCAGCTCCACACTGGAGGAATGTGTCACCTGGATGCGGAAATGACCCGTCAGGGTCTGGATAATCTCGCCATGGACGGCGTTGACCTCGTGATTTTGGAGAATGTCGGCAACCTTGTATGTCCAGCAGAGTTCGACACCGGCGCCGTACGCAACGCTATGATACTCAGCGTGCCGGAAGGTGACGACAAGCCTTTGAAATACCCCCTCATGTTCTCTGTCTGCGACCTGGTGGTGGTAAACAAAATAGATGTGCAGCCCTATTTCGACTTTAATCTGGACAAGTGCCGGGAGTACGTCAAGATGCGCAATCCCAAAGCTAAGGTGCTGCCCATCTGCGCTAAAAGCGGGGAAGGCGTAGGTGCCGTAGCCGAATGGCTTTTGAATGAAGTGAACAACTGGAAACGATAAAACACACATAATTATGCCTGAAATGTCAACCAAGTTCGTCCCGAAACACAAGGGCGACAAGAATCCCAATCCAAAACTCATTAAGCTGGTGCGCCATGTTACGGACCGCATTCCAGGAAAGATCAAGATGGATACGGATGCACCCGAATACTGGGGTCTCGCCTGTATATTCGAGGACGAAATGGATCCCGTAACCAGGGAAGCCGCTCTGGACCTCATGC
>JAFWPT010000033.1 GCA_017509375.1 Bacteroidales bacterium
ATAAGGGCTACGATGGTTTCATCGATATTGTGGAAACTGCCTTTGGTGACCCATAAGAACAGCACTATCAAGAAAATTATCACGGCTCTCCATTCCTGGGCGCTCATCTTGCCCATGGCGTCGAGCTCTGCCTTAAGCCTCTCTATACCACCTTCGATCTGCGGCTTCTGTTCCTCTTTTTTCATGGGAAAGAATACATAGATGCCGAGCACGAGACCTACAACCAGTATGATAACGCTCATGGGACCCACGGCTACCAGCCAGTCGGCGTAACCGAAGTCGCAGCTGCCTATGAAGCCGGCGATCAGGGAGATTGCAAGCAAGTGAGCCCCGCTGCCGGTGTAAAAGGCGTTGGCGCCTATGTTTACCTGGAACAAATTCTGGATTACGAGATTTCGGCCAAAGTTGTTGCGGTGTCCGCCGGAGGCTCCGTATATGGCGCAGATAACCATAAAGATGGGGAGCATTATGGTAGCCTTGACGGTGGTGGCGGAGATGAATGCGGACAGCACCAGATTGATTACCAGAAAACTCCAAAGTACCCCCTTGGCGCTTTTGCCGAAGCGTATCACGAAAGCCAGCGCGAGACGTTTGGCGAACTGGGTCTTCACGAGCATGGATGCCAGTACGAAGCTCAGGATATTCAGCCACATCACAGGGTGTCCGAGCTGCGCAAGGGCCTCTTTCTGGGTTGTGACGCCCAAAAGCACCGTGCCCAGAATGAGCAGCAGGGAAGTAAGGTAATTGGGGAGGGCTTCGGTCATCCACAGTATGAGGCTGGCTACGAAAATAGCCAGCATGGCATAATTGGCCCGGATGAACCCCTCGGGGCCGAGCACTCCCAGACGCTTCTGGGCGGTGGCTGCCAGGTTGCCTGTGTCCAGATTGTCGATGAAGCCTATATGGCAGAACCAGCATATCCAGACGAAGGCTATAACCGCCAGCGGTCCTCCAAGACGGGCCATCCAAATCTCGAATTTGGATTTCTGCATCTTGGGCAGTTTCTCCACTTTGTAATTATTCATGTCCAGCGGATCGAATGCCGATTCCGCCCTGATATTGCTGTCTGTTGCCATTATTCGTAATTTATGCTGTGCAATCTTCCTGTCTGGTCACAAGTGAACCAGAACATTTTGCGCTTTGCGTCAATGCAGAATCCCTCCGGTTTGGTGACGAAGGATATATCGTACGTACCTATTATGGTGCCGTCCGGCTTTATGTTGGTGAGAGCCTTGGATTTGCTGTCGGTTATCCAGAGCGAGGAAGTGCCGTAATCGTAAAAGATGTCCGATAGGTACTGGGCGGGAACAGTCTCCGAAGGACTGTCCGGCACTCCGTAGGCAGCATCCTGTACGCACGAGTTCAAGGATGCTGCCGCAAGAATGCAAAGGAACAGATTTGGTGCTACTATTTCCAATTCTTGTAAGGATTCTTCATCAACATGGAATTGAAATACTTGGGGTCGCCGGTGACCTCTTCGCCAAGCCAGGCGGGCTTGTCGAAAGGCTCGTTCTCGTCGGCAAGTTCGACTTCGGCAACAGTGAGGCCGTCGTTGTCGCCGTAGAACTCGTCAACCTCCCAGGTGTGCACACCGTCGGTGTTCTTGACAAGATAACGGGTCTTGTCGATTACGCCGGGTTCGGCAAGGTCCAGCAGGGCGCGGACATCCTCGACGGGAATTTCTTTCTCCCACTCGAAGCGGGAGGCGCCGGATGCGTTGCCAATGCCCTTTACAGTTATGAACCCCTTGTCACCTTTGACGCGTATGCGGACGGTGCGCTCGGGAACGCTGCTCAAATATCCCTGTGTAATGCGGGTTGCTTTGAAGGCCTCGGGCTTGAAGTCGCCCTTGACCAAGAATTTTTTCTCTATTTCCTGTGCCATAGTGCTATTCGTTTGCAAGAGGTTTGTCGCTCATGCCGATGACGCGCTTGATGGCCTGGAGGTAGTTGATGTTCTCGACTCCTTCAAGCCTGCAGTCGGCAACGGTCTTCTTGATGTCTTCGATTTCAGTGGATTCGGAGTTGATGGTCACCACCTTGGCGCCGTTGATG
>JAFWPT010000245.1 GCA_017509375.1 Bacteroidales bacterium
ATCCTTCAACTGCAAAATCAAATCCTTCCGTGCTGCTCTTAGAGGCGTTTCTGATGTTAATTACTTCCTCTTTAGGTTACATAATATCTATGCCTAAAAACATACTTTTGCGCATGATCCGAAAATTGAAGCACGAGTAGCCGTGTGAGCTGCAAACAAAAAGAGAGTGTATCCGGTTTGAATACACTCTCTTTCTTTTGTCGGGATGATCCGACTCGAACGGACGACCCCCACGTCCCGAACGTGGTGCGCTAGCCAACTGCGCTACATCCCGAAAAATAAGACGCGTCGGGAACGCGTCTGGAAGAATTTATGCAAGCTTGTTGATAAAAACCTGGATTCCGCTCTTAAGGTTGGAAGCCTTGTTTTTGTGGATAACACCAATCTTTGCAAGTTTGTCTATCATTGCATAGACCTTGGGAGCGTTTTTCTCGGCCTCGGCCTTGTCTGTGGTGTTGCGGATGTCACGTATTGCATTACGTGTCGTGCGTGCATAATATCTGTTATGCAGGCGGTGCCTTTCGCTCTGGCGATCGGCCTTCTTTGCTGAAGCTGTATTTGCCATTATGTTTATTTTTTTAATATTTGGTAGTGGGTAGGAGAATCGAACTCCTATTGCAAGAATGAAAATCTTGAGTACTAGCCGTTATACGAACCCACCAAACTCAAATCCTATGCCCTACACGGGATAGGGATTGCAAAGGTAGAAAATAATTTTCAGATTAACAAATATTATGTAAATGTTTCATTAAGTGTTTTTAGTGCCGGCCTGAGACATTCAATTATTTCGGCAATGCTAGTTTGTAGATGACCGGCTTTCCCTGGCCGCGCTTTGGGCTGGTGTTGGTATTGACATATATCCAGCCGTCCCGGATTACCAGGTCTTCCATCTCGTAGGGGACTTCTTCGTTGAGATTGTATTTGGCAATGATTGTCCCTGAGTCGGTATCGTAAACCCTTATTCGGGAGGGGCGTGCTTCAGGGTCTATTACGCCCACGCCGAAACAGTAGAAAATCTTTCCGTCCAGCATGCATCCAGCTTGTGTGAACCAGGTTTCGAAAGGGAAAATGACCTGCTTGACCAAATCATCAACGGTAAGAGTTACCTCCGGGCCTTCCGACAGGGCGGGAATCCTGAACTGATAGGCGATATAGAAGTTGTCCTCTGCGCGGAGAGTCACCGCAGGGGTCGTGCGCTGGTGGGCGGAAAAAACCCAGAGGGCCTTGCGCTCGCGGTCTATCAACCAGCTGGGCGCCCCGAAAATCGGCTCGTATCCGGCGTAGGAGAAGCCGCTGATATCCAGGGTGATAGTCTGAACCAGCTCGGAACTGAAGCGCTTTCCGCAGCGCTTGATGCTTTCTACGAAGCACTTCCACTCTATGTCGCTTCCGACTTTGCCGTTGGATATGTACATAAGGGGGAATGAAGCTCCGCGCTTCTTCTCTATACCGAATTCGGCGTTGTTGGCGTGATTGTCCTTGCAAGACGATGCCAGTTCGAATCCGCCGATAGGGACTCCGTCCGCTTTCTTGAAGTCGTACACGTTTACATGCCCGCCGTCCTCCAGCGAGAAGATATAGCGCCCGCTCATCTCCATACCCTGCTGTGCTCTTCCGCGCCCCTGCTTGACGATAAACTCCGAGCACTCCGGCTCCATTTGCAGCCCGCCGAAACTCTGGGCCGCCGCCATCACGCTGCCTGCCAGCAGCAAAACCGATATTATCGTTCTCATTTTTCTTTTATCCGTTTTTCAACGTTTAATGAATCTATAAACACAATAAGTTCCTGAAACAATTGCAATAGCAATGATGAATGCAATGACTATCCCCTTAACGGCCAGTGTTTTGGGGTCGCCGGCGATGAGCAGGGCGGCAAGCAGGACCGCTATTGCGGCCAGAGTCAGGCAGAAGCAGTTGAGCGCCATTTGCGAGTATCTGTGGGTGGCGGCTTTGGCCTCGGGTCCGGGTTCTGTCCGGGCAGCCGGGTCAACATGCTCTTCGATTGCGGCATGCCCCGGACTAGTGATTCCTCTGGCGCGGCACCAAATCTCCATCACCCCCAGGATAGTCACCGGCACTACGAATCCGGACAGCGACTCTATCAGGCTTGGACTGAGCACGTCGGCAGGCACGGTAAACTTCGCCGTGAATCCTATTACCCAGCTGATAAGCATAGCCAGCACCAGCCGGTTGCCGTCGAGGCGTTTGGAGAACAGACCCCAGATGGACGGGATATACAGCGGACACAGCACCATGGTGATGACGGTAACTACCACCTTCTCCGCCCCTCCGGCGAACGGTACAAGCATGGCTATCCCTATGATTATCAGGCCAAAGACAAGGGTGAACAGGCGTCCCGCCCGGATACGGTCACGCTCCGACGAGCCCTCGTTCCGCTTCCGCCGTCCCCAAATCTCATAGGTATAAACGTTCGCGTACACGTTCAGCGTGCCGGACACGTTGCTCAGGGTGGCCGACAGCATTGCCGCCAGCATCATCCCCACCATGCCCGCCATCAGCACCGTCTTGCTCATGTTTACGTACGCCCCCTCGCCCAATCGCGTCATGGCGGCGGGGTCCACGTCCATCCCGGGACCGGGGATCAGCGTACGGTAGGCCATGGTCGGAAGGTACCAGATGAGCGGAGTGAGCAGATACAGCACGCCTATCAGCGCAGTGCTCTTGCGCGCGTCCTTTATCGTAGGCACGCTGATGTAGCGCTGCACGAAGGGCCAGTCGCCGCCTATCATCGCCACGTGCAGGCACATCCACAGCACCAGCCAGATC
>JAFWPT010000246.1 GCA_017509375.1 Bacteroidales bacterium
ACTCCCCTGCGGTGGAGCGGATAAGCACGGAGCCCACGATAGGCCCGGTACAGGAGAAGGAGACGAGCACCAGTGTAAGTGCCATGAAGAAGATGCCAAGCAGGCCTCCTTTCTCCGAATTCTTGTCGCTCTTGTTTACCAGGGAAGACGGAAGGACTATCTCGAATGCCCCGAAGAAAGAGGCGGCGAACACCATGAACACTATGAAGAATATCAGATTCGGCAGCCAATGGGTCGCCAGCCAGTTAAAAATGTCCGCAGTCACTGCATCCCCACCTACTACCCTGGTTATCAAGATAATGAGGCTTATCGGAACGGTGTACAGCAGCACTATGAACAAGCCGTACATGAATGCCTTGAAACGGCCTGCTGCAGGCGTGGAAGCGCTCTTCAGGAAGAACGATACGGTCATAGGAATCATAGGGAAAACGCAAGGAGTCAGAAGCATTGCGAAGCCCCAGAGTATGGCCTCCAGGATCAAAGCCCACAGCGAGCCGGCGCCACTTGCAGCAGAAGGGTCGGAAATGGTGCTGCTATGCTCTCCCGGCATATCCGCACCGTTTGCCGGAACAGCCCCTACGCTCACGCTGAACTCCCAGTCCTGCGGACTCGTACAGGCCCCGTCGGTACAAGCGATGTACGTCAGGAAACCCTTTACCGGAGCACCGCTCCCGTCCGGCACAATCTTCTGGGCTATCTGGAAGCGCCCTTTGAACACCTTGTCTCCGAATTCCTCCAGAGGCTCGCTCAAGTCGTAGAGTCCGCCCTGGGGAGCAGCCCCGGACTCGATGCTCAACTCCGGAACCGAATAGGAATTCAGGCTGCTGTAGGTATGCCAGCCGTCCTCAGTTACACCGGTAAATACCAATTCATATATACCTTCGCCTGCCGGACGGGTCTCGGCGCTCCATTGCACCATATTAGCCTGGGCAAGTGCCAAAACACTCAAGCAAAACGAAAAAACAATCGCAAAACACTTCTTCATGGCGCAAAAGTAACACAATTAGCTTATCTTTGCAAGAATGAATCCGCTATCAGTTATTCTTACGATTTTGGGCTATTTCGCCCTGCTGCTTATAGTTTCGCTGATCTCATCGCGCGGAAAGAGCGGTGCTTCCGATTTTTTCAACGGCGGCAGGAAAGCTCCCTGGTGGGTAGTAGCCATAGCCATGATAGGCGCCCCTATGTCAGGAGTAACCTATGTATCGGTGCCGGGCATGGTAGGCGTCGAAGGCACGCAGATGAGCTATATGCAAATGGTTCTGGGCTTCCTGGCAGGATACCTCGTCATAGCCTTCGTGCTCATACCGGTATTTTTCCGCAAGAATTTGGTTTCCATCTACCAGTACCTGGACGATCGCTTCGGTGTCACCTCGCACAAGACCGGAGCCTGGTTCTTCTTCATTTCCAAAATATTGGGAGCTTCAGTAAGGTTGTTCCTGGTGTGCGTTACCCTGCAACTGATGGTATTCTCTCCCCTGGGTTTGCCATTTGCACTCAACGCTTTTATTACCATGCTGATAGTGCTTGCATACACCTTCAAGGGCGGGATGAAGTCCGTACTTTGGACAGATGTACTCAAAACCGTTTGCATGCTGGTATCCATAGGTATCACTATAATACTTATAGCCAAAGAGCTTGGACTTGACTTCCCGGGGACCGTGGCAGCCGTACAGGACAGCGGTATGTCCAGAATATTCTTCTTCGACGACCCTAATCATCCCCGCTTCTTCTGGAAACAGTTCCTGGCCGGAGTGTTTACCGTCATTGCCATTACCGGCCTGGATCAGGACCTGATGCAGCGCACGCTCAGCAGCCGAAACGCCCGCGACTCGCGCAAGAATATGATTATCAGCGGAATAATGCAGGTCCCCGTAATCTTCATGTTCCTTATTCTGGGAGTACTTCTTTACCTGTTCGCCGCAAGCAAAGGCATATCCCAGACAGGCGACCTGATCTTCCCCGCCGTGGCCACGGGAGGCTTTCTTCCGGGAGCCGTGGGAGTGCTGTTCATCCTCGGCCTGGTGTCCTGCGCATTCTCCGCAGGTGGTTCGGCTCTCACCGCCCTCACCACCTCGTTCACTGCCGACATCATAGGCACTGAAGGGAAAAGCGAAGCGGAAGTAGGACGTATGAGAAAGCTTGTGCACCTTATAATGGCGCTGCTCATGGGGCTGGTGATCTACGCTTGCTACCTGCTTAATACCCAAAGCGTTATAGATGCTGTTTACAAGCTGGCAAGCTACACTTACGGACCCATACTGGGGATGTTCGCCTTCGGACTCTGCTGCAGGCGGCATGTACGGGACAAGTGGGTTCCGCTTGTCGCCGTGACAGCTCCCGTGCTGTGCTACATCATACAGGCACACTCCGAACAATGGTTCGGCGGCTACCGTTTCAGCTACGAACTCATACTCCTCAACGCCCTGCTAACCGTCATAGGCCTCTGCTGCCTTATCAAGAAAGACTAATCCTCGATCAGCTCGGGAAGGATTTTCTTTGACTTCACGCCCAGGGACTCCACTTCGCGGGCGGCACGCACAATGCTCTGGCCGCTCTCCCTCAGTTTTTTGTCTCCGGCCATGAAACTCTTCTGGGCGTCTTCCAGCTTCTTGCCCACCTCTGCGTACGAACTGCAGAAGTCCGAAACCCGGTCCACCATGCGCTGGGCGGCGGCCACCAGTTTCTCCTGGTTGCGTGCCTGCTCGAAATTGACCCATGCAGTACGCACGAGGCGGAGGAAAGGCATCAGCGTTTCCTCGCTGGTAATCAACACGTTCTTGCGGAAGGCATCGGCAATGATATGGGGGTTCAGCTGGCGGGCCAGAATAAGGGCGTTTACGTTGGGCACGAACATCACGGTGTAGTCCAGGCACTTGCGGCCGGGCTTGAGATAGGAGGCGTAATCCTTGCGGGAAAGACCGTCGGCCTGGTCCATGATGGCTTTCAGGTTGCGTGCAGCCGCATCCCTGCGGGCTTCGTCAGTCTCTGCCGAGAAATAGTCGGAAAGGGCGTTCAGGGACACTTTGCAATCCACCACTATATCCGTCTGGTCCGGGTAATGGAGGATGAAGTCCGGACGCATGCGCTTGCCGGTTTATTCGTTATGTATGACGATTCCAAGTTCGTCGCGAAGGGTCTCCTCCCGGTCGAAGTCGCGTCCCTCTTCAAGGCCCTCGGCAAGCAGCAGGTTGTGCAGCTGGGTTTCGCCCCAGCAGCCCTGCATTTTGTTTTGCCCTCGCAGGGCGCTTGCAAGCTTGTCCGCCTTGTCTCCAACGTTGGCAGTCTGCTCGGTGAGGCGCTTTACGGCATTTTCTATATTGGTCTTGAGTTCAGATGCGCTGTCGTTCTGGGTCTTCTTGTTCGCCTCGAAAGCGTCTTTCATGTCTCTCAGGTTCTTGTTGAAGTCCCCGGCAATGTTGGAAAAAGACTCTTTCGCGTGCTTGCTGAACTCGTCTTCGCGGGCCTTGAGCATCTTCTCGCTCTCGCTGGTTATCTGGGACTTGACCGCCTCCAGCTGCTGCGCAAGAGCCTTCTCGCCGTATTCCTTCAGTTCCGCCAGGCGCTCCTCATAGAGCCTGCGGGCGTTCTCGGCTTCGGCGCTCTTGTACTCCAGATCCTTGGAGAGGCCATGAATCTGGATTTCCTTAGAGCCAAGTTCGGACTTAAGTTCCTGAATACCTGCGTCCTTCGCCTTCAGCTCCCGGTTCAGGCGTGCTCCCCTGGTCAGGAAGACTATGAGCAAAACAGCTATTACGGCCAGTGCCGCGCAGAGTATTATGATTGATACAGTATTCATCGGCTGAGTATATCGGTATTTACACGGCGGAGACAGGCTTCTGCCATCATGGCTTTGGGATTCGTGCCCGGAAGGCCCTGGGGCACCTCTTGTCCGAGCAGAGCGAACAGGCTCACCCAGTACGGCGGCATAGTGCCGTCCGCGGAGAGGAAATTCATAGGTGCCTCGCTGAAAATGTAGCTTCCGTCCCGGAGACGGTAACTGTCGCGCACCAGTTCAGTGCAGTAGCGGGCTGTGTCGCAAGGGACGAACGAACAGTTGTACGACATGCCCAGGAAGCCCTTGGCTTTGTCCACGTAAGAACCTGCCCCATGGTTGTCACGCAGCCGCATCACTATAAATTCCGGCATGCTTCCGTCTTTAAGCGTGAAGTCCCGGAGGAAGGTTTCCAGCGGATGCCGGTCAACGCCGCGCTTTATGGTGGCGTCGATAATCCAGACCGAGTCCCCTTTCACCTCCGCTATCGCAGCATGGATGATATTCAGCGAATCGCGGCAGGTAGAGCTGCCTATGGCGTCACTCATAGAATCTTCGAGGCGGTAATCTGCAGGTATGCCCACGAATATCAAGTCCCCGTTGCGCAGGCGCTCCGGAGAAGGCCGGCAGGCAACGAGGACAAGAAGAGAAGCTATCAGGAAGCGTCTCATATCTGCTGCTGCTTGCGGCGCCAGTTCAGTATAGGCAACATGAACGAAATGGCGGCGGCTATAATCCAGAACCATGAAACGGGGGTGAAATCGTACACCCGCTCCCCTGCCTCGTTGAGTACGCTGTGACCATCTATCAGCACGCCGCTGACGATATCTTGTATGCCGGCGCCCATATAGCTTGCCAGGCCAACGATGCCCAGTGCGGCCCCCGTAGCCTTGCGGGGCACCAGGTCGATGGCCATGAGGCCGCCCACAAAGCTGATGAGAACGCCAATGGCAATGCCAAACA
>JAFWPT010000247.1 GCA_017509375.1 Bacteroidales bacterium
ATGCAGGATTACCCTGTCGCCGATTATCATACCCGGGAAGATGTGGACTCCGGGATAGATTATGCAGTCTTTGCCTATCGTAGTGCCGGCTCCTATCGTGACATTGTCGTGAATCTCGGTACAGTCCCCTATCCTGCAGTTTTTGCCTATAGTGACGAAATCTCCGACCCATACCTTTTTGCCAAGTTTCGCGCCTGGCGCAATGCGGCAGCGCCCCCTGTGCCGGCGTTTGCCCCCGCTCTTGCCGGACATAAGTTTAAGGAGCCCGGCCATGGCGGCGTACGAATCCGGGACCCGTATCAAGACGGGCCCTACCGGCTGCTTCGGCTGGAAATCATTATTAACCAGCAAGACGGAAGCCTTGCTGGTGTAAACGTACTGTTCGTATTTCGGATTTGCGAAGAAGCAAACCTGGCCTGGTTTGCCGTGCTCTATCTTTCCTATTGAACTGACTTTCGTTTCCGGGTTGCCTTCTACAATGCCCCCCAGCGCGGATGCAAGGTCCCTGGCGCTAATCTCCATATCAGAACCTCCAGCCTATAGTGAGAAGAACGTCAACCACCTTGCGGTCCAGCTTGATCTCCGGCATGGCAATATCTATGGGATTGTCATTCTTATCCACCACCCAATACTCTCCGAAATAGTAAGGCTTCAGGTAAGTAGAGGGATACTTGGTAAGGCGGACAGCAGCATCGGCGAAGAAAGAGCCTCTGGAAGCATAGCCAATCCCAAGCGAGAATGCGTGAGTGTTGTTCACGAAGTACTTGAAGTTCGACAGCGGCTCGCCGGGACCTTCCCAGTTGTCTGCAGTAATCATGTTGCCGCTATCGTCCAAAGCATAACGCTCAGGATCGGTGATGATGCTGTAGCCTCCGCGGAGAGCAAGTTCCGGAATGGGCTTGAACTCAAGTCCGGCACGTACCGAGTGGGAGACTCCGCAGAAAAGCCGATTGCATTCATTAGTGAAATCCCAGGCGCCGGAATTGAATATATCGGAGTTCTCTTCCCCGTATTTCATCACGCTGTAATCGGTAAGTTCATAGTCAACGCTGACGAGCCCGCCGGCGCCGAAGGTCCAGGCGATACCAGCATCCACGACATAAGGAGTGCGAAGACTGTAGGAATTGCTTGACCTGGCGGAAGTGCTCGAGCCGTTGAACTTCCTGTCATTGTACTTGGTTTTGGCACTGTACTGCCACTCCTCGGACACCACCATGTGAGTAGGAGTCTGGAAAGCGGCGCCAATTCTGAGCCCTTCGACGGGAAGGACGATAACACCCGCCTTAGCGTACACGCCGTTGGCCTCAGTATTAAGCTTGAACACGTTTTCGGAGCTGGTGTAATAGGTAGTAGGCTCCCCTTCTCTCCCCAGATGGTTTCCGTCTTTATCCACGAAGTTGACAGGGAAAGATTCCATATTCTCGGCCTTCTCCAGGAAACCGTCTTCCCGGCGGTACCTGGTGGACGGCAGCCCGAGGTTGAAACCGAAGTAAACTTTGTCCGATACGTTGAATCCCAAGTTCAGGAGAACATCCGACTTGGTGCCGTAGGTATTGTTGTACGACGTCTGGTTCAAAGTACCGGGAACGTAAGCGTAGTTGTCGGTGGGATCTATCATCTGGTTGGCTCCGGAATACATAAGGGAGCCTTCTCTGCCGAATTCCCCGAATTGATTGGCCGCGTAGGCGGAATACAAGTCATTGCCGAACTCCGAGGGCTTCAGGCCGCCGGCCCATGCCGCCAAGTTCCCCAGGAACGAGGTCTTGTCGTTGGTACCGTAGGCCGTAGTGTAGTTCAGGAAGGTATTCACGGTATTGACCACGAATCCTGCAGTGAAATACTTAAGCCCCTCAAGCTCTCCGGTGTAAAACACCAGGTTCAAGCCGCAGTTGGGCAGATTGGGTTTCACGTGACTGGTGTTGTGGGGAGAAGAGTAGTTTGCCGAACCGTCAGCCGACCAGCCTGCGCCCGTGTTCTGGATGAGCAAAGCAGGGGTGAGGGTAAACTGGGAGAAACTGTTGACCGCAGCACCGGCAGGATTGATACCGATGGTGCCAAGGTCGCCTCCCAAAGCGGTGACTGCGTTCCCCAGGCCTACGGAGCGGGCTGTTCCGTAGTAGTTGTTTCGGCTGAGCATTTCAGCGTAGTATGTATCCTGAGCCCACGCCGAAAGCGTGAGGCCGAGTGTTGCGAGTATGATAATTGTCCGTTTCATATAGCGAAAGCATAAAGGTTAACTTATACTATTCAATGAGCGTTACCGGCGTCCGCCACCGCCGCCACCGCCGCTGGAATGACTGCTGCCGCCGCCGGAGTAGCTGGAATGTCCGCCGCCGGAATAGCTCGAATGGCTGCTGGAAGAACTGCCTGAGTAGCTGGAAGTCCTGGGCGAATAGTCGGAACTGCGGGAATAAGAACTGCTGCCGCCGCCGGAATAGCTCGAATGGCTGCTGGAAGAACTGCCCGAGTAGCTGGAAGTCCTAGGCGAATAGTCGGAACTGCGGGAATAAGAACTGCTGCCGGAACGCCGGTATCCGGAGTCGCCGGAGCTGTCATAGCTTGAAGACCGGGTGGTAGTACTGCCGGAACGGCGGTAGTTGTTGCCTCCCGTGGCGTAGTTGCCGGGAGACGCCCGTCCTTCACTGTAGCTGCGGCCGTAGTAATGAGGCCTAAAGTGGTGATAATAGCCCCCGTAGTACGAAGGGCCCCAATAGGAAGGCCCCCAATAGGGATCATACCAGGGGTCATACCAGGGGTCATACCATCCCAGTCCCCCGTACAGGCCCCCATACCATGACGGGCCCCAATATGAAGGCCCCCATGAGTAATAGCTGCGATAGGCCCAGCCCGGACCGTACCACGGACTGTAGTAAGGACCGTACCAGTTAGGGTACAAATAGTAGTCGTAGTACCCGTTATCTGCTATCCTAATCGTATCGCGGGCCGTTTTGGACGCCAGGTTACGGGCTGCCATATCTTTGAAATCCTCAGCGGAGTAATACTCCACCACAGGTTCAGGGCGGAAATAAATGCCATCAGGGAAAGTCTGGTTCGAGGCATATTCGGCAACTGTGCCGCAGGATGCCATCGC
Source organism: Bacteroidales bacterium (assembly GCA_017509375.1). The sequence goes on from JAFWPT010000247.1 coordinate 3,092, forward strand.
CAGCAATACAGGCAAGAAAATTATCAGGCTCCGTTTCATTTGTTACCTCCTTAAAAAATAGTTTGTATATTTGTGTCCGCAACATCCGTGCCGATAAGCAAGGATTGAACTATGCAAATTTGGTAAAAAAAAAGAAATATGGCAAAAGAGGTTACAAAACGAGCTGACAATTATTCGCAATGGTACAACGACCTAGCCCTGAAAGCAGACCTGGCAGAACAGTCTGCAGTGCGTGGTTGCATGGTCATAAAGCCCTATGGCTATGCTATTTGGGAGAAAATGCAGTCTATCCTGGACGGTATGTTCAAGAAGACCGGCGTACAAAATGCTTATTTCCCTCTTTTCATTCCCAAGTCGTTCTTCAGCCGTGAAGCCGAGCATGTCGCAGGCTTCGCAAAGGAGTGCGCCGTTGTGACACACCATAGGCTCATGAACAGCCCGGACGGCAGCGGAGTGGTAGTTGACCCTTCCGCCAAGCTTGAGGAAGAATTGATTGTCCGGCCTACTTCCGAGACAATTATCTGGAATACTTACAAGAATTGGATTACCTCTTGGAGAGATCTCCCGGTGCTTTGCAACCAGTGGTGCAACGTAGTCCGCTGGGAGATTCGCACCAGACTTTTCCTGCGTACCGCCGAGTTCCTCTGGCAGGAAGGACATACCGCCCATGCAAGCGCCGAAGAGGCCCAAGCAAAGGCGGAAGAAATGGTGAAAGTATACGCAGACTTCGCCCGCAATGTCATGGCCCTTCCGGTAATCATCGGCCACAAGAGTCCCAACGAGCGTTTCGCCGGGGCAATCGACACCCTGACCATCGAGGCAATGATGCAGGACGGAAAGGCCCTGCAGGCCGGTACCTCCCACTTCCTCGGCCAGAACTTCGCAAAGAGCTTTGACGTGCAGTTCACCAACAAGGAAGGCAAGCAGGACTATGTGTGGGCGACATCCTGGGGCGTGAGCACTCGCCTTATGGGAGCCTTGATCATGGCACACGGAGACGACAACGGACTGGTGCTGCCACCCGCCCTCGCGCCTATCCAGGTGGTTATGGTGCCTATTTACCGCACCGATGAGGAGTTAAGCGCCGTCCTGGACGAGTTCGACAAAATCAAGGCTGAACTGGAAGCCTTGGGTGTCAGCGTCAAGGTTGACAAGCGCGACACCCTGCGTCCCGGGTTCAAATTCGCCGAGTGGGAACTCAAGGGCGTTCCGGTACGTCTTGCCATGGGTGCCCGCGACCTAGCATCAGGTACCGTGGAAGTTGCCCGTCGCGACACGCTCACCAAAGAGACTATGCAGCTTGAGGGTATCGCCGCCCATATCAAGGGCTTGCTGGACGATATCCAGGCCAACATTTACAACAAAGCACTCGCCTTCAGGGATGCAAATGTAGAGAAGTGCGACGATTGGGAAGACTTCAAAGTCCGCATCCAGCAGGGCAAGTTCCTCCTCTGCCACTGGGACGGCACCACGGAAACAGAGCAGGCGATCAAAGACGCCACCAAAGCCACTATACGGTGCATCCCCGTGGACAGCTATGTATGTGAGGAAGAAGGCAAGGATATTTTCTCCGGAAAGCCTTCACATCAAAGGGTAGTATTTGCAATTTCTTATTGATATGAAACGTTTTATCATTGCTATGGCATCATTGGCGGCAGTTGTTGCTCCCGCATTTGCCCAGGATGACGCCCAAAAGGCTGCCGCCGAGGCCGCCGCCGCTTTCGTGGGAGCTCCGGACGAGCAGGCCGTTCAAGCAAAACCCAAGTATTGGGAGACATCGTCGGTATTCGACCTCGGACTCAACCAGACTTCTTTGAGGAACTGGGCCGCCGGCGGTTTCGACAATGTGACTTTCAGCGCCGGAATCGACGCCAAGGCGATCTTCACCAAAGACCTCATGTCCTGGAACAACCGTCTCCAGCTGCAGTATGGTTTCATATGGTCGCAGGACAAGGCCACTGTGCTCCAGAAGAGCAATGACCGCATATATCTGGAGAGCAAATTTGCCTACAAGACAGCCAAAGACAGCAAGTGGAACTGGACGGCAAGCTATGACTTCCGTTCACAGTTCACAGACACCTG
>JAFWPT010000248.1 GCA_017509375.1 Bacteroidales bacterium
CAGGATACCGGCAAGACCAAATATCGGCTCATCAACCCGGCCGTAGACCCCACCTACACGCTTGTCGGATGGTATGTTGTAGATGAGAAAGATAAGACCACTTCCACGCCTTACGACTTCGGTTCTGAGGTTGAGAATCCTGTAAAAATCCGTGCTGTCTGGAATCTGGGCGGCGATTATGGCTTGTTCTATAACCCCAGTGTTACGGTTACTGTCAAGCCTGCCGAAGGCGAGACGCCTGCTGTGACGAGAGATGTTACCGGTACCGTTACGCAGAATTCTGATCGCTATGCCGACGGCGCTGAGGTCGTTATCGGTGCACCTCCCACGGATATCACCAATGGATTCGTATTCGACGGCTGGGAGGTCGTCGAGCCCGACACTCCGGATGGCCCTGGAAAGGTTCTTGATGACAATGGTGGAAATTATTACCAGCCCGGTCAAGATCTCAAGCTAAATGCTGCTCTTTGGGCTCGTAATAGGACCATTTTCCTGCGTGCACACTATACCCCGATCGATAGTTCCGATCAGCCCATTGGCGTGACTTATCTGCAGTTCCAGCCCAACTTCCCCGAGGGTGCTGTGAACCCCACCGGTGCAGCGACTGCTGTGAAATACTACGCACTGAACTCTGCGATCGATCTTGCGAGCGATACTTTTGTTCCTAAATCTCCTGCTGACTATAGCTGCGCCGGCTACAAGCTCATCGGCTGGAGCCAGGATCCGAATGCTGTCCCTGTTGTCAATCATGATCCTGAGAACGGTCCTCTCGTGTTCGGCCTGAAGGACGTCGTTGGCGTTGACGGCCTTGATGTGGTTGTCGATATGTTCTACGACGATCCTGAGACCGCAGAGGATGAGCACAGAGCTGTCAAGGGCAATATCCTTTACGCGATTTGGGATTATCAGTACTATTACGTGTACCACTCCGCCAGTTGCAAAGTCCAGCGTTTCCAGATGCCGACAGCAGCAAATGCTACCTTCAAAATCACCGAGCTGGTCACGAATGGTTTCCTCTATGGCGGCTATTATCAGAATTACTCCGGTAAGTCTGAGAACTTTGCCATCAGTAAAATCTCTGCTGACAAGTGGGCGGATAATACGTACGAGGATGTTGGTGGCACTCGTTATGAGGGTAAGGTAGGCGTATGGTCCAGCTCTGACCAGTATACCGAATCCGGTCTTATGGTGAAGCCTGTCGCGGATCGTGTGTATTATCTGAAGGAGGTTCCCGCCGACAAGTATCTGCAGCCTTATCTGCACTATGCTTACCGTACTGAGACCAAGGAGATCCGTACTTCCTGGCTGATCTCCAATATCGACGACAACAATTACGTGGAGAGCGGTTTCATCATCACTGATGCGCAGGGCAAGGGTACTGTCGTTAAATCCCTGACTGTGAACTATGCTTCCAATGGTTCGCACATCAAGCTGACTCCGCGGCGTGTCTATGGCGTCAAAGGTGTGACGGACGGTTATCTGACTTACGGTAAAGTCTTGGACTACAAGGATGATAAGCTGGAGAAATACTGCGGCTTTGATGAAAACTGCACTGTGACGCAGTACTGGGTCACTC
>JAFWPT010000249.1 GCA_017509375.1 Bacteroidales bacterium
GCCAAAGGCGGAACCACCGCCTGAGCCATCAAACTGAATCTGCTGCCGCTCAAAATTGGTATCCCCAATACGCATTAACAGATACTGTTCTACACCCATGACAGAGGAGATATTGCAGGCGCCGAAGTCGTTTGTCAAATCAAACTGGTCAAGGTATATCAACGCCTCATAGGTGACGGCCGTAAGACCGTTATAAGCATTTGCCTGGGGGCTATCCGGCACATCCAACAAAGGGAAATTAATCCAGTTATCGTGCAATGACGCAGCTGAAGTAATGGCGGAAGAACGGCGAACAAGGTAATATGCAATGGCGCTGCTCTCCATTATCTTCATACTCGAGGACGATATCCTCAAAGGAAGAAGATATGTCTCATCAACTACCAAAGCTCCCGCCTGTTCTTCTCCTTCGCCCATCAGACCTTTAAGCCTAACAGAAACTGTCTCAGATGTTGTTTTCCCCGCAGGAATAGTTATATCTGCTTTTGAAAAATCGATATACTTCGAAGGAAGAATACTGAGCGAGGTTCCATGCTTCTCATTGTATGTTGCAATAAGATTTTCATCTATTGATACAGTTGCAGCCACTGCCTCTTTAGCCGGATATGCCAAAGTCACGATAATCTCCTTTGTCAACTCTTGGATATTGTTGCTGAAAGTGGTCAGCTGAACCTGGTCTGTTGCACTTACATTCAGATATACGGAGTTCTCAAATGTGTGCTCGGCTACAGCAAAGCGGTCGCAACCGCACAGCGCCACAACTGCAAGTATAACCGTCAAGTATATATGTTTATTCATCATTCTCATACTCCTCTTATTTTGAAGGGTTCAGAAGTTGAATTGCATTACGGGTAACGACATAGTTTCCATCATAGGAATAATAGTCTGACTTGATATTGTACACTCCAAGTCCGGCCAAGGGTCCAAACGATATAACTCGTTTGGAGAGTTCCTCCACATCATTACACTTTTCACGTGCTTCATTCTGGATGGTTCCATCCATGTCTGCACCAAGTAGCAGCTTTGAAGCCGGAATTCCTGCATAGTCAATTGCGGCCAGAATCTGGAAGTGAAGATCCTGAGCGTGAGACGTACTTTCGCTGTCCAGGACAAAGAAATCCACTTTATCCCTGTCCGCCTTTGGAACAAACAGGGGGTTCCCCTCGAACACAAGTACTTGGCCTTCTACTTTTGCGTCTGATAACTTACTCACCAAGGCAGAGGCCAATTCTTCATTCTCTACACTTCCCAATTTGTAAGAACCGGTAAACGAGTAGCCATTAAGTTTTAATTCCTTAACTGATGCAATTACGGTTTCCAAATAGGCATTCAAGGATAAGGCATCCGCAAATCTTTTTTTGTCCAAATCAATTTGGTAAAGGACTTTAGTTCCGATACTCTCCATCCATGCCATATCCTCTTTGTCAGACTCCGAGAAATTATCTGCGTTAGTCAGACTTACAAAGTCAAGACTATCCGGAAGGCAACGCATGAAATCTTTTTCACTTGTGGCCTTATCCGGTGCGTTTTCAAAACGAGCATAGAACAAGTAGTGGTCGCTCTCTTTGTATGCACAGAGCGAAGACCTGTATGCTTCCCACAGGGCGGGATTTTGGTCCCAGGGACGCAAGTAGTTTATACTGATAGGTTCTGTCTCCGTCCATTTGCTGCAAGACACAAATGCCATGAATGACAAAACGATGAATAAATACTTCAATGTCTTCATAGCGCTTAGTCGTTAAAGGGTTTTACATCCCACCACACGCGGGTGGAGTAGTTGTCTCCCGTGAGGCTTTGGTCTCCTGTTGCTTCCTTATCGAGGATAGACACAGCTTTCTGATAGTTTGCCCGGTTCTGACTTGCTTCCTCTGCGGGGTAACGAAGCCTTCTTGCGTGATGACTTACGTTAACGGCGCCGCCTGAAAGGTCTTGCGCGGCATCGAACAGCCGTGGATAGCCGGTCCTTCGGTACTCACTCCAGCCTTCAACGCCAAGCGGGAAGATGGCAATCCATTTCTGGGTGATAATCTTTTCCAGATTCACTTCCAAATCAGCATTATCATCCCAAGCAATGGTAACATTACTGGGTCTTGTGCTCACGCTCCATGCGCCCAAGGGGTCTGTATATGCTTCCGGACGTTTTGTGTTGTCGGCGATGTACGCATTAGCACCGCTTGCTCCCTTCTCTTCGAAGGACAAACGTATGGCCTGCTGATATAGCTGCTTGGCAGTTTCAGCGCTTCCCCAGCGGAGTTCATACTCGGCACGGAGGAACGTGGCTTCTGCAGCGTTGAACCATAGGTAAGGTGTATCCGATGCAACAATCATATTGGAATAGGCTTCCACGAAATCGGTCTTGCTGGATACTACAGAGCCCACCCTGACGCCAGCGAATGCATTTGCATTTCTGACAGTCGGAAGGAACATCTTTTCCCTCCTGGGGTCTTCATAACCATTCATGTAACAGATGATATCGGCTGCCACGCGGTGGTCCTGCCAGTCATTGTAAATGAGAGTAGTACGGTTCTCGGTGGCATGCATGGCGGCATTGTCGGCGTTGCTTTCAATGACTCCTGCAGCAATGGCCTCTGCTGCTTTCTGCCTGCTGAGTTCCGGCTTTACATAACTGAGGCGCATGGCCATCCTAAGTTTAAGGGAGTTGGCAAAGCGGCTCCACTGAGCCATATTGCCGTAATAAACCTTGTCGTAGGATGTCCAGCCTGAAGGGTCCAGGCCTTCATTTGCCTTGAAAAGGGATATGGCAAGGTCCAATTCCTCAAACATTTGGTCGTAAACGCTCTCCTGTGAATCGTACTTCACAAAGATGCCTTCATTGGAGACTGCATCACTATAAGGTACAGGACCATAAGAATCGGTAACCCGGTGCATTACGGCTACTCTGAAGAGGTGGGCAAAGGCAAGAGCAACTTCATTGTCAGTTTCGGCAATGATGGCGCGGTAGGGAGCGTACATCTCCGTCATTACATTGGAGAATGGCCACTTGCGCCAGTCCGTACTTTCATTGAAAGTTTCAAAACGGTCTTGCCAAGTGTTGACTGTTGATCCGATATAACCGGCATACGGCCCGCCTGATAGGCTTTCTACAAACTGGTAAATATGTTCCTCTACAGGGATAACCAGATTCTGCAAGTTAGTAACCTTTGTCCCCGTGCGGTAATTCATCACCTCCATCTGGTCTGCCGTGACCTGATTGGGGTTTGTATTAAGGCGCTCGAAGCGGCCGGTACAGCTGGTGAGGAGATTGCCGGTCAGGCCGGCAATGACGGTGATTATAAGTATCTTTTTCATTGTCATCTCCTCCTAGAAATTAAGTTTCACATTAAAGCCA
>JAFWPT010000250.1 GCA_017509375.1 Bacteroidales bacterium
CCCCCATCGTGTGCATCGAGCAGGCCATGAACGGCGAGACGGACGACAGCGCCCTTTGCCTGCGCCGCGCGGCGCTGCTGGACATCGACCCGGCCTATGTGATCTTCACCTCCGGCTCCACCGGCACCCCCAAGGGCGTGATGCTGGAGCAGCGCAACCTGGTGAACTTCTGCGCCTGGTATCAGGATTATTACGGCCTCAAGACCGGAGACAGGGTGGCCGCCTTTGCCAGCTACGGCTTCGACGCCAACATGATGGACCAGTACCCGGCCCTCACCTGCGGCGCCTGCGTCTGCATCATTCCGGAGGCCGTGCGGCACGACCTGGGCGCCCTGGACCGTTTCCTCACGGAAAACGGGGTTACGCACAGTTTCATGACCACCCAGGTGGGCGTGATGTACGCCAAGAACTTCCCGGACAATCCTTCCCTGAAGCATTTGTCCGTGGGCGGCGAGAAACTCATCTCCATGCCGCCGCCCTCCTATGCCTTCTACAACGGGTACGGCCCCACGGAATGCACCATCTTCTCCACGGTTTTCCATGTGCTGGAGCGGGAGGAAAACATCCCCATCGGCCATCCGCTGAGCAATGTCCTGCTCTATGTGACGGACCCGCAGCTGCGGCGTCTGCCCGTGGGCGCGGCCGGCGAGCTGATCATTGCCGGCGCCGGCGTGGGCCGGGGATACCTGAACCGCCCCGACAAGACGGCCGAATGCTTCATTGACAATCCCTTCTGCCCGGGGATGCGCGCCTACCGCTCCGGCGACATCGTGCGCTACCGGGCCGACGGCAACATCGAATTCGTGGGCCGGAAGGACTCCCAGGTGAAGATCCGGGGCTTCCGGATCGAGCTGAAGGAAGTGGAAGCCGTGCTGCGCGAAATGCCCGGCGTGAAAGACGTGACGGTCCAAGCCTTCGACGCCCCGTCCGGCGGCAAATACCTGGCCGCCTACGTGGTGATGCAGGAAGGCAAGCTGGACACCAAGACCGCGGCCGATTATATCCGGGAGCGCAAGCCGCCCTACATGGTACCGGCCGCCTGGATACAGCTGGATGTCATTCCCCTGAATGTGAACCAGAAAGTGGACCGCAAGGCCCTGCCTCCTGCAACGCCCTCGACCATGGAAGACTATGTGGCCCCGGTGGGAGAAAGCGAAAAGGCGCTTTGCGAGATCTTCGCCCAGATCCTGGGTATGGAAAAAGTGGGTGCCACCGACTCCTTCTTCGACCTGGGCGGCACCTCCCTCATGGTCACCAACGTGCTCGTAAGCGCCGACAAGAAGGGGCTCCACTTTGCCTATTCCGACGTCTTCTCCCATCCTTCGGCCCGTTCCCTCGCCGCCTTCCTGCATGGCGGCCAGACCCCTGCCGACCAGGACAGCAACATTACGGAATACGACTATACCGACATTGACAAACTCCTGAAAGGCAATACCTTGGAAGCATTTGCCAGCGGAGAGCGCATGAAGTTGGGAACCCATATCCTCCTCACGGGTGCCACGGGCTTCCTGGGGGTTCACATACTCAAGGAACTGCTGGAGCGCACCGGGGAAGAAACCCAAATCTGGTGTCTGCTGCGCGGCAAGGGCCAGATCACGCCGGAACGCCGCCTGAAGGAGATGATGGTGTACTACTTCGAAAAGAATTATCGCCGGCTCTTCGGGAGCCGTATCCACATCGTGGAAGGCGATATCACCAAGCCGGAAACGCTGGAACCCCTGCAGCAGATCGATACCGTGTTCAACTGCGCGGCCAATGTTAAGCACTTCTCACAGGGTACGGACATTGAGGATATCAATTATGGCGGCGTGAAGAACCTGGTAGCCTTCTGCGAAAAGAACGGCGCCTATCTCGTGCATGTCTCCACCGAAAGCGTGGGCGGTCTCACGCCCGGCAAGGTCCCGGATACGCTCACGGAACAAAGCCTGTTCTTCGGACAGCTCACCGACAACCAGTATGTCCATTCCAAGTTCCTGGCCGAACGGCACATCCTGCAGCAGATGGTGGAAGGAAAACTCCGCGCCAAGATCCTGCGGGCCGGCAACCTGTCGCCCCGTGCCGAAGACGGCGAATTCCAGGTGAACATGAACGCCAACGCCTCCATGGGCCGGCTCAAGGCCCTGAAGCTGCTGGGCGCCTGCCCCTACAGCCTGCTGGAGGGCCAGATGGAGTTTTCCCCCATTGACGAATCGGCCCTGGCCATGGTGCTGCTTGCCCATACGCCCCTGGAGAACTGCGTATTCCACGTTTCCAACAACCATTTCGTGCCCATGGACGACGTCATCACCCGCCTGGACAAGATTGACGGCGTTCCGCTCGATTACCTGGAAAACGAAGACTTCCTCAAGCTCATGAAAGAGGCCCAGGCCAAGCCCGGCATGGCCCGCATCCTGGCACCGCTGGTAGCCTACCAGCAATCGGCCTCCGAGCAGGAAGGCGTGGAAACCCTCCCCTCCACCGTCTTCTCCATGCAGGTCCTCCACCGCCTGGGCTTCCGCTGGAACCCCACCTCCAGCCAGTATGTTGACCTTATTTTCGAAATGCTCCGCACTTTGCAGTACTTTGAATAAGCGGTATGGCTCGACTTTGCCCGCAGATTATCCAGAATATTCACGGAATTGACTACCTTTGCACTGTATGAGTGAATTCAAGACAAACAAGGCTGTCTTTGTGGGCGTTGTGCTGGAAAAAGGCGGCGAACGGAAGGTAAAGGAATATCTGGACGAACTGCAGTTCCTGGCCACCACGGCCGGAGCGGTGGGGGACAAGTTCTTCACCCAGCGCATGGACCGGCCCGACAAGGCCACCTACATCGGCCCGGGAAAACTGGAAGAAATCAAGCAGTACTGTCTGGACAATGAAATTGAGTATGTCATCTTCGATGATGAACTCACGGGTATGCAGCAGCGCAATATCGAGAAAGTGATTGCCTGCAGCGACGTCATTGACCGTACCAGCCTCATTCTGGAAATCTTTGCCCAGCGGGCCAAGACTTCCTATGCCAAGATGCAGGTGGAACTGGCCCATTACCAGTACATGCTTCCGCGCCTGGCGGGTATGTGGACCCACCTGGAACGGCAGCGGGGCGGCATGGGAACGCGCGGCGGTATGGGTGAAACCCAGATCGAAATTGACCGCCGAATCGTAAAGCAGCGCATCTCCAAGCTGAAGGAAGACCTCAAGAAGGTGGACAAGCAGATGGCCACCCAGCGCAGTAACCGCGGCTCCCTGGTGCGCCTGGCGCTGGTGGGCTATACCAACGTGGGCAAGAGCACGCTCATGAACCTCCTGGCCAAGAGCGACGTCTTTGCCGAGAATAAACTCTTCGCCACGCTGGACACCACGGTGCGGAAGGTGGTCATCGAAAACGTTCCTTTCCTGCTGAGCGACACGGTGGGCTTTATCCGCAAACTCCCCACCCAGCTGGTGGAAGCCTTCAAAAGTACCCTGGACGAGGTGCGCGAGGCCGATGTCCTGGTGCACGTAGTGGATATCTCCCATCCGGACTTCGAGGAACAGATGGCCGTGGTGGAGAAAACCCTGCAGGATATCGGCGCGGGAAACAAACCCGTCTATGTGGTATTCAACAAGGTGGATGCCTACGAACCCGTTCCCTACGACGAGTTCTCACTGGAACCCAAGCAGCCCATGCACCGGACGCTGGAAGAACTCAAGAACAGCTGGATTGCCCAGGAGAAGACGCCTTGCATCTTCATATCGGCCATCCAGAAAATCGGCATCGAAAAACTGAGGAACGACCTCTATAAAATTGTGGCCGAAATCCACGCCGGACGCTATCCGTTCAACAATTTTCTGTGGTAATGCATCGTTAAAACGATTTTTGTAAAAAATTTTTATCATAATAATTTTTAAAATTCACTACCCGCAAATTTTCTATTTGATAGCCAGTATTTGCTAAATTTTGCTAAAAAATTATTAAAAACATAGAAAAACCTTACTGTATAGCAGTCTAAGGCACTTTTTCGCCGCTTGCATTTTTGAATAAAAATATTCATAATTGCATGCGGCTTTGTTTTTATGAGCCGGAATAAGTAGTGTATCCTGATGCAAACCAACATTTGTATCCATATTTAATTTTTCAGTATTTTCACCTATGAAAAGACTTAAACTATTCATGGTGTGCTTGTTAGCGCTCTTTAGCATGAGTGCTCTGGCGCAAACCCTTACCGTGAAAGGTAAGGTAACGTCAACGGATAGCGAACCGGTCGTGGGTGCCTATGTCCTCGTGAAGGGTACCACAAACGGTCAACTTACCGACGGTGAAGGACAGTTTGTCCTCGAAAATGTTCCCGCCAACGGAACCCTGGTCATTGCCTTTATGGGCATGAAGACTCAGGAAGTCCAGGCTGCTTCCAATGTTTCTGTCGTGATGGAAGCCGATGCCGAGTATTTGAACGAAGTGGTGGTGACCGCCATGGGCATTTCCCGTGAAAAGAAAGCCCTGGGCTACGCTGTCACGGAAGTGGGAGGCGACGAGATGGTCAAGGCCCGCGGCGGTTTGAACAACCCCGTGAACGCCCTGCAGGGCAAGATTGCCGGTTTGCAGATTACCTCCAGTACCGGTTCCATGGGCGGTTCCTCCAAGATCCTCCTCCGGGGTGTAAGTTCCCTGTCCGGCAACAACCAGCCGCTTTTCGTGATTGACGGTGTCCCCATCGAAGGCAAGGACTTCAACACGACGGAAGCAGCCCGCGGCGGCGGTGGATTCGACTACGGTAACCTGGTGAACGATATCAGCCCGGACGACATTGCCAGCATCTCCGTCCTGAAGGGTGCCAGTGCATCGGCCCTGTATGGTTCCCGCGCCAACAACGGTGTGGTGATGATTACCACCAAGAAGGGTAACGCCGGCGGCAAGGAAGGCTATGGCATTTCCTTCTCCTCCACCGTGGGCATCGAACGTGTGAACAAACTTCCCAAGTTGCAGAAACTGTATGGCGGCGGCGACGGTGACGAGTTTACTCCGGTAAATATCAACGGCAAGGATTACCTGTATCCGGACTACGCCACCGACGAGAGTTGGGGCCCCAAGTATGACGGCCAGCAGGTACTCACCTGGTACGACCTGGCCAAGTGGGAAGCCGGCGGCATGGTGGGAAATCCCACCACCAGCGAGTGGAAGGCGGCCGATAATGATATCGACACCTTCTTCGAGACCGGCGTTTCGGTGGTTACCAACGTAGCCATCTCCCAGTCATCGGCCCGCAGCGCCACCCGTATTTCCTATACCAACAGCGAACTCAAGGGTTATCTGCCCAACAGCAAGCAGGAAAAGAACATCCTGAACGTGAGCGCCCAGGCATTCAGCCCGGACCGCAAACTGGAAGTGAGCGCCAATGTTAACTACCTGAACCAGAGTACCCTGGGCCGTTCTGAGATTGGTTACGGCGACAACAATGTGCTGGTGAAGTTTGTCCAGTGGGGTCACCGTGAACTGGATATGAAGCAAGCCAAGGACATGTACATGTTCCCCGACGGTACCCAGGCTTCCTGGAACCGTTCCGACTACGACGATCCTACCCCCGCTTATTCCAACAACCCCTACTGGAGCCGTTATATGTGCTACCAGAACGATACCCGTAACCGTATCTACGGTAACTTGGGTGCGTCCTACCAGATTCTGCCCCAACTCAAGTTTCAGTACAAGGCCAACCTGGACTTCTTTGTGGACAAGCAGTACGAGCGCAATGCCGTAGGCTCCCAGGAACAGGCCAAATACACGGAGATATCCCGTCAGCAGTATGAACTGAACCATGAGTTCCTGCTCACCTACAAGGACAACTTCGGCGAATTCTCCGTGAACGGTCTCCTGGGTGCCAACCTCATGCGCAACCATTTCGAGTATATCTACGGCGAATCTGTCAACGGTCTGGCCGTTCCCGGCTTCTACAACCTGACCAACTCCGTTGCTCAGCCTGATGCCAGCAACTATCAGCGCAACAAAGCCATCAACTCCGTATTCGGCAATGCCGGCATGGGTTGGAAGAACATGCTTTTCCTGGAAGGTAGCGTGCGTATGGACCAGTCCTCCACCCTTCCCAAAGGCAGCAACACCTACTTCTATCCTTCGGTTACCGGCAGTTTCATCTTCTCCGAACTCTTCCCCCAGAGCGTGAAGGATGTCCTCGAATTCGGTAAGGTGCGCGCCGGTTATGCCCAAGTAGGTAACGACACCGATCCCTATCAGATTCTCGCTACCTATCAGCACTACACCCGTAACGATCCCACCGCCCCCGGTTACCGTCTCCCCTCTAAGCTTGTGAACGAGAACCTGAAACCGGAACAGACATCTTCCTTCGAGGTAGGTTTGGAAATGGAATTCTTCCATGGCCGCCTGGGCTTCGACGCCTCCTACTACAACAGTATCACCAAGGACCAGATTATGCCGCTTTCCCTCTCGGGTACCACCGGCTACACTTCCAAGGTGGTGAACTCCGGTAAGATTCAGAACACCGGTGTGGAACTTGCCATCCATGGCACCCCCGTCGAGACCAAGAACTTCTCCTGGACCAGTTCACTCACCCTGGCTTCCAACCAGAATAAGGTGCTGGAACTGCTGGAGGGCGTAGAATACTACAAACTCACCAGCGCTCCCTTCATGGCCGAAATCGGTGCCATGATTGGTGAGCCTTACGGCGTCATCATGGGTACAGACTATCTGTACGATGCCAACGGCAACAAGATGGTCGATCCGGACAGCGGCCTGTACCTGGCCACCGACTGCAATGTGAACCTGGGCAGTGTCTATCCCGACTTTACTGGAGGCTGGACCAACAGCTTCCGTTTCGGCAACTTCGACGCCAGTATCCACTTCGACTTCTCCAAGGGCGGCAAATACTTCTCCACTTCCTACCTCTGGGGTATGTACTCTGGTATGCTGGAGGAAACCGCTGCTAATAACATCCGCGAGGATGGCATCCTGTGCGAAGGCGTGATTGACGACAAGGGCACCCCGAACACCACGGTGGCCGATGCCTACGATTACTGCGCCAACTACTATGACGGTCCCGCTGCACAGAGCGTGCTCAAGTCCGACTACATCAAACTGCGCGAAGTCTCCCTGGGCTATACCTTCCCCATGTCCGAAAAGAGCTTCGTAAAGGCGCTGCGCCTGTCGGCCTACGGCCGTAACCTGGGCGTCTGGGGCCCGGATGTAAAACACTTCGATCCGGAAGTGGCCGTGACCAGCTCTGGCAACATCCAGGGTATTGAAGGCGGTCTGGTGGCCGGTGTAGCCAACTTCGGTTTTACTGTTAATGTCAATTTCTAATGGAGGACCCGAATTATGAAAAAAGTATTTAAATATATCATTGTCAGTGTCCTTTGCTTCGCTGGGCTGAATGCCTGCATCAAAGAAGACATGAACGTGGATCCGAACAACCCCAAGGACATTCCTTCCAACAGCCTCATGTCCGGAGCCGAAAAGTGGATTATGGACAATATCTACGACAACTGGTTCAGTGGCCGTCAGTGCCTGGTTTATGCCCAGTACTGGGCCCAGCGCAACTATACGGAAGAAGACCGCTACCAGATTCGTGAGAGCGTGAACAACAACTACTTCAACTACCTGTATCAAGGCGTAGCCAATCTGATCAAGGTGGAAAAACTGAACAAAGATCCCGAGTTCGCTCCTGGCAATGCCGTTTACGGGGCCAATTGCAATCAGATTGCCGCCGCCAAAATCCTCAAGATCTGGCTCATGGATGTGATTACAAATACTTGGGGCAGCGTTCCTTACAGCGATATAGCCAAACTGGAATCGGACAACATCTATTACTGCAAGTACGATGACCAGAAGAGCCTGTATGCCGCGCTGATGGCCGAACTGAACGAGGCCATCGAAATGATCGACGTGAACGAACCCGCCTTCACCGCTGGTGACATCATCTATGAAGGTGACGCCGAGAAGTGGAAAAAATTCGGTAACTCCCTCAAGTGCCGCATGGCCGTGCACGTGTCCAAGGTGGATCCCAACTGGAAGACCTACATTGCCGAGGCCGTGGAAAGCGGCGTGTTCGAGTCCAACGACGATTCGGCCGGCTATAAGTATTATGGTGTGGGAACAGACTACTGCATTTTCTATGAGGGCTTCTATGTAGAAGGTCGTAACGACTTCTCTATTGCCAAACCCTTCTACCAGATTCTTGCGGGCGAGGCCGATGAAGCCAACGCCAAGACGCACCCCTGGGTTGGAACCAAGGATCCCCGTTTGCAGTTTTTTGCCAAGGGGGCCGGTGGCAATAAGCGCGGAATGCCTTATGGTGTGCCTTCCAACAAAACCAGAAGCCTCAGAACTGCAGCGCCCAACTGGTATTCCCTGCAGCCTGGTCACCTGAAAACCGACTTCAAAGTTCCTATGCTCACCTACGCCGAGGTCCAGTTCATTCTCTCGGAATACAACAACTTCTCCGACGCTGAATTCAAGGCTGGTATCGAGGCTTCTGTTAAATACTGGGCCAACATCTACGGCGGATTCGTGGAGACGGACGAACTCAACAGCTAGATTGCTGCCGTGGGTGCCGCTACCCCCGAAAAAGTGGCTGTACAGAAGTACATCGACCTGTGGATGAACGGCACCGAAGCATGGACCGAGATTCGCCGTACCGGTTATCCGGAGCAGCTTGTCCGTCCCGGCGAGAAGACCGGAGGTGACGCGCTGGATTCGTCAGGTGCAATTACCTCATCCGTATATGTAGACTTCGAACCGCTCGAGGAGGTGAAAGGCGACATCATCGCCCGCGTGAAGTATCCTACCAACGAAAGCACGCTGAACGGTGAAAACTGGAAGGCTGCCGTGGCAAAACTGAAGGACGGAACCAACAATTACTACAGTAAGATGTTCTGGGATGTCCGTACGTCCACGTATGACCATCCGGCCAATAAATAAACAACACACACAACAAAAAATCCGCGGCTTTCCAGTCGCGGATTTTTTTATTCAATAGCGGGAAAACTACTCGCTGAAACGGGCTTTCAGGTACTCGCGGTTCAGGCGGGCGATGTGGTCGATGGTCACATGCTTGGGGCACTCCATCTCGCAGGCGCGGGTATTGGTGCAGTTACCAAAGCCCAGTTCATCCATCTTGGCCACCATGGCGCGGGCGCGGCGGGCGGCTTCGGGCTTACCCTGAGGTAGCAGGGCCAGGGAACTCACGCGGGCCGCCACGAAGAGCATGGCCGATCCGTTCTTACAGGTAGCTACGCAGGCTCCGCAACCGATACAGGCGGCGGCATCCATGGACAGTTCGGCCGTATCGTGCGGGATGAGCAGGGTATTGCCATCCTGGGCGCTGCCGGTGCGTACGGTAACGAAACCGCCGGCCTGCATGATCTTGTCAAAGGCCTGACGATCCACCACCAGGTCCTTGATGACCGGGAATGCACCGCTGCGCCAGGGCTCTACCGTAATGGTGGCGCCGGGTTTGAAATGACGCATGAACAGCTGGCAGGTGGTTACCTGGTCGTCCGGACCGTGGGCACGGCCGTCCACATACAGGGAACACGCACCACAAATACCTTCGCGGCAGTCATGATCGAACGCAATGGGCTCAATGCCCTTGCGGATGAGCTGGTCGTTCAGGATGTCCAGCATTTCGAGGAACGAGGCATCTTCCTCCACATCCGTAACGTGGTAGGTCTCGAAATGGCCTTTTGCCTTGGCGTTTTTCTGACGCCATACTTTCACATTATATTCCATAATCGGGATTAGTCTTTATAGTTACGGGTGGCAATCTTGATATTCTCGTATTTGAGTTCTTCCTTGTGGAGTTCCGGCTCCTTTCCTTCTCCCTTGTACTCCCAGGCGGCTACATACATGAAGTTTTCGTCATCACGCTTGGTTTCGCCGTCTTCCGTCTGCATTTCCTCGCGGAAGTGACCACCGCAGGACTCGCGACGGTTCAGGGCATCGCGGGCCATGAGTTCGCCGATATCGAAGAAGTCCACCAGAAGCAGGGCTTTCTCCAGTTCCTGGTTGAATTCATCGTTGGTTCCCGGCACACGCACGGTCTTCCAGAATTCTTCACGGAGCTTGCAGATTTCTTCAATACCCTTCTTCAGGCCGGCTTCGTTACGGGCCATACCCACATATTCCCACATGATATGACCCAACTTCTTGTGGATGCTGTCCACCGTTTCCGTACCCTTCACGGCAAACAGTTTGGCGATACGATCCTTCACGGCCTTTTCGGCGGCGGTGACTTCAGGTGC
>JAFWPT010000251.1 GCA_017509375.1 Bacteroidales bacterium
CGTACGTTCGAAGGAAAGTAAAAAGTCGCTTAGCGACCGGCCGGAGGCCGAGAATGCCCTTGGGGGCCGCCGCGTGTGCGGCCGTGGGGGAAATAGCTGTACAGATTTATTGCAGACAGGACTATTTCTGTCTGCAATAAATCTGTACTGGACACCCCGTCAAATTGAAATTCTTCCTCAGCTGGTTTTCCAGGAACCTTTTGTACGGCTCTTTGATGTACTGCGGCAAATTGCAGAAGAAAGCAAAAGCGGGAAAGCTCGTCGGCAACTGAGTGATGTACTTCACTTTCACGTACTTACCCTTCCATGCCGGAGGCGGGGTCTCCTCGATGATGGGTAGTAGGGCTTCATTGAGCCGGGCGGTGGGAATCTTCCTGGAGTAATTTGCGTAAACCTCTGCGGCAGCGTTCAATACATCCTGGATACGCTGCATCTTCACCACGGACGTGAAGATTATGGGCACATCGTCGAAAGGGGCGATACGCCTGCGGAGGGCCTCGGTATATTCCTTAAGTGTGTTGGAATCTTTGATGAACAGGTCCCATTTGTTCACTACCAGCACGCAGCCTTTGCGGTTGCGCTGTATAAGGGAGAATATGTTCATGTCCTGCGCCTCCATTCCGGAGGTGGCGTCGATCATCATAATGCACACGTCGGAGTGCTCGATGGCGCGTATGGAACGCATAACCGAGTAGAACTCAAGGTCTTCATTCACTTTGGCTTTGCGGCGTATTCCCGCCGTATCCACCAGCATAAACTCGTGGCCGAACTTGTTGTAATGGGACTCGATGCTGTCCCTGGTGGTGCCTGCCACGGGTGTCACTATGTTCCGTTCTACCCCGAGCAGGGCGTTGGTGAGCGAGGACTTGCCCACGTTGGGCTTGCCTACGATGGTGATTCTGGGCAGGCCGGCGTAAGGGTCTTCGGTCTGTGCGTCCTCCGGCAATGCGGCGACGACCGCGTCCAGCAAGTCTCCTGTGCCGGAGCCGTTGGCCGCCGAGATGCTGTACAGTTCTCCCAGTCCAAGGGAATAGAACTGATATGCGTCGTACATTTTCTCCCCCGTGTCAACTTTGTTCACGCAGAGCACCACGGGCTTTTTGGAGCGGCGCAGCACGTTGGCAATTTCCGAGTCGTAGTCGGTGATGCCGGTTGCCGCTTCTACCATGAACAGCACAAGGTCCGCTTCCTCGATGGCTATTTGTACCTGGGAACGGATGGCGGCCTCGAACACATCGTCCGAGTTGCTGGTGTAGCCTCCGGTATCCACTACCGAAAACTCCCGGCCGCACCATTCGCAACGGCCGTAATGCCGGTCGCGGGTAACGCCGGCGGTGTCATCTACGATTGCCTGCCTGGCACCTACCAGGCGGTTGAAAAGGGTGGATTTGCCGACGTTAGGACGTCCGACTATCGCTACGAGACTCATATAAACTACAATCTTTGCACGCGTCGGAGAAGTCTCCGGAGCAGTGCCGTTTACCTTGCAAGGCGGCGTCCTCGTCCTTGTAGCAGCGGATACCGCGTTTGCGCATTTCTTCGTTGGAACCTACATCATAATGGGGGAAGTCCTTGCCGCGTACCAGGATGTTGAAACTCATCCCCAGCACGCCCAGGCCCAGGACTACCAGCGCCATAATGAAAGTCGCCCCCATATCAATAAATGAAGTCGGGGCTGATGGGTTCGTAATTATATACCTTGTCGATGATGCTGGCGAAGACCGGAGCCATCGACACGATTCTTATCTTGCTGTCTCCTTCCAGCTCGGGATGGGGGATAGTATCGGTGATGAATACTTCCTCCAGTGCGGAGGCGTGAATCTTTTCCACTGCATTTCCGGAAAGTATGCCGTGGGTGGCGCAGCAGCGTACGCTTGCCGCACCTTTTCCTTTCAGTACGTCGGCGGCTTTGCAGAGCGTGCCGGCGGTATCGATCATATCGTCCACTATCACTATGTTGCGGCCTTCCACGTCACCTATGGCTTTGATTTCGGCCACCACGTTGGCGCGTTCGCGGGTCTTGTGGCAGATGATCACCCCGCAGTCCTGGCGTCCGCCTATGCTCTTGGCATAGGAGTTGGCCCTCTTGGCTCCTCCCATATCCGGGGCGGCGATAGACAGGTTCCTGAGTTTCAACGCCTTGATGCAGGGGATGAACACCTTGCTGGCGTACACATGATCCACCGGAATGTCGAAAAATCCCTGAATCTGGTCGGCGTGCAGGTCGCAGGTCATCACACGGTCTGCACCGGCTGCGGTAAGCAGATTTGCGGCAAGTTTTGCTCCGATGGCTACGCGCGGCCTGTCTTTGCGGTCCTGGCGTGCCCACCCGAAATATGGAATGACTGCAATCACTTTGTCAGCAGAAGCCCTCTTGGCGGCGTCGATGGTGAGCAGAAGCTCCATCAGGTTGTCTGCCGGAGGGATGGTAGATTGAAGGATGAAAACTGTAGCGCCACGCACACTTTCGGCGAAGCACGGCTGAAACTCTCCGTCGCTGAAAGCAGTCACTTGAAGATCGCCCAGGTGGATTGGAGTGTCGTCGGGGCGGTGACTTTCGTTCAAGGAGTCAATCACCTTGCAGGCAAAGTCCCGGGATGCCCTGCAGGCGAAAAGTTCCATGCGATGAGTGTGGATCATAATGAGTTCAGTATTGAGTTGATGTATGAAAGAATGTCTTCGCGTCCTTTTCCCGTGGCGGAGCTGCTAACGAACATGGGGGGCAGTTCCTCCCAGCTGCCGGAGAGTATCTCCCTGTCCTTGTCTATCTGGCGCTGCAGCGCGACGGGACCCATTTTGTCCGCTTTTGTGAAAATGATGGCGCACGGGATGCCGTTCTCTCCGAGCTCGGAAAGGAAATCGGTGTCTATAGCGCCTATGTCGTGCCTGCTGTCAACCAGTACGAAAAGGCACTGCATCTCTTCCGAATTGTGGATGTAATCCCGTATGACGTTAACGAGCTCCCGCCTCATCTTGTCGGGGAGTTTCGCATAACCGTAACCGGGCAGGTCAACCAGGTACCAGCTGTCGTTGATGAGGAAATGGTTTACTACCTTGGTCTTGCCCGGAGTGGAAGAGGTCATGGCCAGCTTGCCGTTGCCGGTAAGCATATTGATGAGGGAAGATTTGCCCACGTTGGAGCGGCCTATGAAAGCGAATTCGGGCAGTTTCCTCTTCGGCTTCTGCGAAACCCGCGCGCTGCTTCCTGCAAATATGGCCTCAGAGATTTTCATGTCCCGAACTTTTCAGTACAAAGATACAATAAATTTCTTCTTACGGAAAAAATAATGATTATGGCAGTATAAGGCTCCGGACTTGTAATTCTGAGGTATTTTGTTTATATTTAAAGACTTTTTTATGAATATAGAGCAGGGCTACATAGAATTGCTGGAACTGCAGCAGCTTATCAGGGACGGCGTGGAAGAAGCGGTGCCGGGTTCCGTACGCGTCAGGGCCGAGGTGGCTTCGCTCCAAAGGAAGGCCAACGGCCACTGCTACCTTGAGCTTTGCCAGAGTGACGGCCGCGGCATAGTCGCCAAAATGCGTGCGATTATCTGGCAGTCCCATGCCGGGGCCCTCCTGAGCAAGTTTGCCAACGCTACCGGAGCAGCCCTGGGCCCCGGCATGGCCCTTATCTTTGAAGGCTATGTGCAGTACAGCGAAATTTTCGGCCTTTCGCTCATAGTTGACGATATCGACGTAGAACATACCCTGGGCGAAGCGGAGCTGCTCCGCCGCCAGACTCTGGAGCGGCTGGAGAAAGAGGGGCTGCTGGAGCTGCAGAAGGAGTTCGCCCTGCCGGCCGTACCTTACTCCCTGGCAGTGATATCTGCCCCCGATGCCGCAGGGTACGGGGATTTCCGCCGCCATCTTCTGGAAAACGAGTACGGATTCGCCTTCGAGCTCACTTTGTTCGAAGCAGCTATGCAGGGGGAGTCGGCTCCGGCATCCATTACAGCCGCCCTGGACCGGATTTCGGCGGCTCGGCAGAGCTATGATGCAGTGCTGATCCTCCGGGGAGGCGGCTCGACTCTCGACCTGATATGCTTCGACGACTACGGACTTTGTGCCGCCATTGCCCGCTGTCCCGTCCCGGTGTTTACCGCAATCGGCCACGACAGGGATAATCACGCTGCAGACCTGGTTGCCTGCGGGGCGGTAAAGACACCTACGGCCCTGGCGGACTTGTTTGTAGATGCCGTAGCCACTGAGGACGAGCGTATTACCGGCTTCCAGACCCGTCTGAAACTGGCTTTCACTTCCAAGCTTGCCGTCCAGGAAGCGGCAGTACAAAAGGTCCTGCACCGTATCCTATTCGCCTTCAACCACATCCTGACGGCCGCCGACGCCAGCCTTTCAAAGCTTGAGACCCGTGTCACGGCCGCCAATCCGCGCCTCCTGCTCAAACGAGGCTATTCGTTGATTACCAACGACAAGGGAGTTTTCCTCAAGCGCGCAGCAGATGTTGCCGAGGGCGACCGGATACGGGTGATTTATGAGGACGGAACGCTAAATTGCACAGTAAATGGAAAAATTTGAGTACTCCAAGGCGATGGCGGAACTCGAAGAGATTGCCGCCCGCGTAGAAGACCCCGCCACAGGTCTTGACGATATAGACAAATACATCAAGCGCAGCGAAGAATTGATTGAAGCCTGCCGGCTTTACTTGCGCAGCGCCCGCGAAAAGATAGAAACACTAAACAAATAGCCGTCAGGCACTAATTGAAAAATGAAGAAAATATACCAGACCGACCCTTGGCTGGAACCCTTCCGGGGAGCGATAGACGCGCGTCACGAGCGAATCCTTGCCGACAAGCGTAAACTCGCCGGAGACCGTTCCCTTGCCGATGTGGCCAACAATCATCTCTACTATGGCCTCCATAAGGAAAAGGGCTCCTGGGTTATCCGGGAGTGGGCCCCCAGCGCGACCCGCATCTACCTTATAGGGGAATGTAACAACTGGAAACGCACACCGGATTATGCCTTCACCCCCGTAGGTCAGGGCAATTGGGAGTTGCGTATCCCTGAATTGTTCCTCCGTCACGGTTCCCTCTTCAAACTTTGGATAGAGTGGCCGGGAGGCGGAGGGGAAAGAATTCCGGCCTATGCCACCAGGGTGGTGCAGGACCCTGAGACCAAACTTTTCTGCGCGCAGGTGTGGGACCCCTCAGTTCCCTATGAATGGAAGCACCGTAATCCGGGACCTCGCCCGCATCCCCTTATCTATGAGTGTCATATAGGCATGAGCGGAGAGGAGGAGAAAGTGGCGACTTTCGACGACTTCCGCCGGAAAGTGCTGCCACGGGTAAAGCGCCTGGGCTATGATGTGCTGCAGATTATGGCTCTTCAGGAGCATCCCTACTACGGTTCCTTCGGCTATCAGGTTTCCAGCTTCTTTGCTCTCAGCTCCCGTTTCGGAACGCCGGAGGAGTTCAAGCGGCTGGTGGATGAGGCCCATGCCGCCGGTATAGCCGTCATCATGGATATCGTTCATTCCCACGCCGTAGGCAATGAACTCGAGGGCCTGGGGTGCCTGGACGGCCGCGAAGACCTGTATTTCTATCCTGGCGACACCGGCCGCCATCCTGCCTGGGGTACCCGCTGTTTCGATTATGGCAAAGACGAAGTGAAATA
>JAFWPT010000252.1 GCA_017509375.1 Bacteroidales bacterium
CAGAAACTCACCTGGAAATTGGCCGGCGGAGTGTCGGGCATACCGTTCACTATGGTTTCCAGCAGGCTCAAGAGCAAAACCGCAAATACAATTCCGAAAGAGCCTGCCACCAGGGTGAGACTGATACTCTCCATTATTATCTGGCTGAGAATATCCCTGGGCGTAGCCCCGATTGCCCTGCGGATTCCGATTTCCGTGGTTCGCTCCTTCACCGTGACCATCATGATATTGCTCACGCCTATCACTCCCGCCAGAATCGTTCCGATGCCTACCAGCAGGATAAGGAAGTTCAATCCGGTAAACAAGTTGTCCATGATTGAGAAAAGCTGCTCAGTATTCACGAAAAACAGGGCGTCATTGTCGGTAGGATCGAAATTGTGCTCCCTTGCCAGAATCTGCCTTATTTTGGACTCGAGCGTCCCCATCTTGATACCGCTCCTCGCAGTAACGCAAAGCAAGTCGATGTTGTTGCCCCTATGGTATATCTTCTGGGCAACCGGCAAGGGAATAGTAACAGCTTCGTCGGCATTGCCGTTGATGCTCATGTTGCCGGAATTGTAATCCACGCCTACTACCTGATAATAGACGGGGCCAACTTTTATCATAGTGCCGCAGGGATCTCCTCCGTCGGGGAAGAGACTGGTATAGATACGCTTACCTATTACGCATACTTTCCGTTCCTGCGCTATGTCAGCTTCGTTGAGATAGCGGCCGTACCGGATGCGCGGTTCCTCTATCTTGGAATAATCGGCATAAACTCCCTTGATGTCGGAATCGACGGTATTGATGCCGTTGACCGCCTCCTGGCTCCAGCTGGACACCAACGGAGTAATCGTCTCAAGTTCGGGGACCATAAGCCTCAGACGCTCCAGGTCTGTATATGTGAGTTCCCAGCCCCTGCCCTCCTTGAGGCCTTTCCAAGGCTTGCCTGTACGGCTGGAGGCCATCACCTCAGTGTTGGTGGCAAAGCCCTCGAAGTTGGCGGTAATCACTTGCTTGAGTCCCTGCCCGCCGCCGAGCAGGAAGAGCAGCATGAAGATGCCCCAGAACACGCCGAACCCGGTCAGCAGGCTGCGGCTCTTGTTCCTCACCAGGGAATCCGCAATCTCACGGTATGTATCTACGTCGAATCTCATTCTGCCCTGAGTGCTTCTATAGGTCTCACGCTCGCCGCTTTCCTGGCAGGGAAAAAGCCCGCAAGGGTACCGGCCACAATCAATACAAGAGTTGCTTCAAGAGCTATGTCCAGGCCGACACCCGGATTCACCAGCATTGCCACCTGCTGGTCGAACATGCTCATTTTGGCCTGGCCGAGAGTCTGGTCCAGTATCATACAGGTAACCATGCCCAGAAACATGCCTATGTAACCGAAAATGGCGGTGATGGCAACGCTTTCAGAAATGATGAGTTTGGTGATGCTGGCCGGACTTGCGCCTATGGCCTTGCGTATGCCGAATTCGTGAGTGCGCTCTTTAACTGTAATCAGCATGATGTTGCTCACACCCACAATACCGCCCAGCAAAGTGAAGAGACCTATTATCCACAGGGCAGTGCTGATAATACTGCGGGCCCGCTTCATCTGGACATCCTGATGAGCCCTGTTCCACACCCATATTGCACGTTCGTCGTCGGGAGCGGCCCGATGGTGCAGATTGATAACGGCCTTATACTGTTTCTCGAAAGCTTCATTCGCCGCTTCGGTATCCAGGTTTTTAGTGGTGAAAGAGATGCTTCCCACTTCCTGGCCCTTGCCATACACGGTCTTCACGGTGGTATAAGGAGCATAAAGGTTGTTGTCGTTGCGCATATTCTCCGACTTGCTTATACCTACCACCCTGAAAGCCAGGGAACCCACTTTCACATAACGGCCGATCAGGCTCTCCGCGGATTCTCCGTTCTCAAGCAGCCTCCTGGCCGTATTTTCAGGCATCACTACAACCTTGCGGCTGTCGCTGATGTCCTTGTCGTTCAGAAAACGTCCGTAACGTATTTCAATCTTCGACATCTCCTGCGCGGCAGGATACTGGCCGTCAATATATCCGGAGAAAGACTTTTTACCGAGCGAAACCATGGCGCCAGTGCCGACGGTGGCGGATACCTGGTCCACGTAGTCCGAGAACAAATTTCCGCCGGTGAGCTCTATATCTTTATCGTCCAGGCGGATACGTCTGCCCGACTTGAGCCCGTCATAGGGTTTGGAAGTCCAGCCGCCGCCCACGCTCACGGAGTTGGACGCGAAGCCCTCCCGCCCCTTCATGAAAGAATTCATAAGGCCGTTGCCGGTACCCAGAAGCACGATGAGCATAAAGATACCCCAGGAAACGGCAAAACCGGTGAGGCAGGTGCGCATCTTGTTCCTGCGTATGCTCTCCCATATTTCGGTAAACAGGTCTTTCATTTCATTATCGTCTCTGTGCCGAACATGGATGCGTGATGCTCCCGGTTGTCTTCTATACGCCCTATAACGCCGTCTTTGATATGCACTATCTTGTCGGTGCAATTAGCAACTCCGCTTTCGTGGGTAACTACTATGATAGTCACCCCGTCCTCCCGGTTAAGCTGTCCCAGGAGCTGCATCACCTCTTCGGAAGTCTTGGAATCCAGGGCGCCGGTGGGCTCGTCTGCAAGGATTATTTTGGGATTCGTTATGAGGGCGCGCGCAATCGCCACGCGCTGCTTCTGCCCGCCGGACATTTCATTGGGATAGTGGCCTGCCCAGTCGGCAAGTCCCAGGCGGTCCAGGAACTGCATTGCCATTTCGTGGCGTTTGTGCCGGCTCACTCCCTGGTAGAACAGGGGCAATTCCACGTTCTCCACTGCAGTCTTGAAACCGATAAGGTTGAAAGACTGGAAAATGAAGCCTATCATACGGTTGCGGTAATCGGCCGCTTGCCTCTCGCTCAAGTTCTTGATCAGCTTCCCGTCGATGTAGTACTCGCCGGTATCGTAATTGTCCAGAATTCCCAGAATATTGAGAAGGGTGGACTTGCCTGAGCCGGAAGCTCCCATGATGGACACGAATTCCCCGCTGTCAATCCCGAGATTGATGCCCTTAAGGACATGCAGAGGCTGCCCGTTATTGTACGTCTTGTTGACGTCTTTCAGTTCAATCAGCATAGCGCCGGACTTGCCACAATTATTATTCCAAAACTCTGATTAAATGCTACTTGCCGAGAAGGCGCAAGCACAAATCAGCACTGTAAGCACTACAATTACGATCAGCCACACTACAAACAGCACCAAACCCGGCCTCCATTTGGGTGCTTTGATCCGGAAAAGCAGGAGAACACTGCAGTAAAGCATACCCAGGAAAGGGATGGAAAAGGCAAGGATGCCCAAAACCTGAACCCAAATGGTGTTCAATATATCCAGACCCGGGGGGAAGTTTGCTGACAGTTCCGCAAATCCCTCATTTACAAGGGACGACAGGCCCAGCCACTTCCAGCCGAAAAGTCCGAGGCCACCCGCAAAGAGGCCGGTTACACCGGTAATCAAAAGCAAGATTCCAATGATAACTTCCAGTATGCGGCCCATGCTGCTCCAGGCCGGAGAATTGCCTACCTGGTGTACTGCGTTGCGAATCTCACCTGCACCGCTTTCTATAGAGCGCCTTACACTTTCCACGCTCCCGTCATCGCCCCGCATCTGCCAGCGCTGACGGGCTGTCTTGGCGGCAGGAATGCAAATCCAGAGGATGATGTATATAAGAGGAACGGTTAGGGTAAGATATCCGTTTTTATCCACGAAACCAACCAGTCCGGCAATTCCGAGTGCGAGGAAAGCCACCCGGAGTATTACAGGGTCGAAATTGAAGTATGCAGCGATTCCGCCGCATACGCCCGCAAGCTTTGCGTGCTCTATGTCCCGGTACAAGCGCTTAACAGGCTTCTCCGCTTTCCCCGGATTCACGTCATCCGGTTCATCCTGGGCAATGCGCTCGGGACGGCCAAGGATATTTATGATATCCAGGATAGCAGACCGGCTTACTACCCCGTCGGCCACTGTCCGCTCACGGAGCAGTTCGGCCATACGTTCTTCTATACCTTCGCTGATTTCAGGATTATCGTAGAAATTAGCGACTTCGTCGAGGTATTGCCTGGCTTCTGCAGCGGCTTCCGTATCAAACGTGAAGGCATAACCTCCAATACTTGCTTTTTCTATCTGTTTCATTGCTTGAGTGTTTCTATTGCCTTTACCATTTCTTGCCAGGCGCTGTCCATATCGGCCAGTTGAGAGCGCCCTTTTTCAGTGATGCAGTAATACTTGCGCGGAGGGCCCTGGGTGGATTCTTCCCACCTGTAAGAAAGCAGGCCCTGGTTCTTTTGACGTATCAGCAGAGGGTAGAGTGTCCCCTCAACCACTATCATGTCGGCCTTTTTAAGTTCCTCAATGATATTGGATGCATATGCTTCGTGCTTTGCCAGTATGCACAGGATGCAATACTCAAGCACGCCTTTGCGCATTTGCGAGCGCACGTTATCGGCATTGCTTTCCATATCTTTATTGTTTATTTGAGTTAGTAAATTTGGCCAGATTCTCGGCAGTGGGCACATGCCCCCGGAGCTCGCACTTCTCCGCAGACGTATTGGCTTTGGGAACCGCTATCCAAAGAATCACGTAAATCCAGAAGCCGGCTGAACCTACGATCAAAGCTACCAGCATGATAATCCTGATGAGAGCAGTATCCACTCCGAAGTAAAGAGCTAGACCTGAGCATACACCGGCAATCCGTACATCATCTGTATCCCGATACAGCCTGCGGGCTTTAGTATTGGATGATGTATCGGCATTGCTGGTGGAAGTACTGCTTCCATCCGGCATGCCCAGCTGATCTATCACTTTCTCTACAAGGTTAAGGTCGACCACTTTGCCGCTATCCCCTGTGGATTCGTAGAAAAGATCAGCTATACGCGACTCCAGCTCATCCATAACCTCCTCTGTTCCAATCTCTTTCACATGGTCACGAAAGAGCTTGAGATATGCATCCAGACGCACGTATGCATCTTCGTTGATGGTGAAATTCCGGCCTCCTATGCCGGCTGAAATTACTTTTTTCATTGTTTGGTTGCTTAATTACGATGCAAAGATATAAATATTTTTTAATACTTTGCAATACAAAGTACATAAAATTAAAAAATATTTTGCGGCACAATATTTTTTGTACCGCAAAACATTATTCTGCAAAAGGCCAACTATGAAAAGAGCCCTAGAACAGGAGGTCAGAAAAGACTGGATAGTGGTCGGAGATATAAGGTCTGCCGGCATACTGGTCCGTGACCACCTTGAAGCGGCGGCTGGACTTGAATCCGCTATAGTATATATAGTCTATCATTTCCTGCGTGTCATTTCTGAATCCGTTGAAAGAGCCTCTGGGGTCCGATTCAGCAGAGTATATGCGGGCGTTTTTCATCAGCGCCGATATGTCTTTCAGGCACTCGTCGTCCGGGAAGACATTGAAGTCGCCGAGAAGAATCATAGGATAGCCCTCGGGATTCATCTTCTTGATGTTGTTGTAAACCACGGCGAGGCCTTCCCTGCGGGCTATGGCACCCTTGTGGTCGAGGTGGGTGTTGACGAAGTAGAACCTGCGGCCGGTGGCTTTCTGCTCCAGCAGCGCCCATGTGGCGGTGCGCCTGCAGGCGGCGTCCCAACCGAAACTGGGGACGTCCGGAGTCTCGGAAAGCCAGTAGGTACCCCAGTCTATCATATTGAGGCGCTTGGTATCATAGAAGACGGACATCTGCTCGCCCTTCTGTACTCCGTCATCCCTGCCTACACCTACCATCTTGTAGTCGGGGCAATGTTCGAGAATGTAATCCACCTGGTTCTGGTAGGCCTCCTGCACGCCGAACACTTCCGGATGTATGTCAAGTATCATCGCCGGGGTGGCGTCGCAGCGTATATCCCATGCATTGTCGCCGTCCTTGGCCTTGGAGTTGCGGATGTTGTAGGACATTACCCTGAGCAAATCGCCGCTGAAACGTTCAAGTTCCCAGTTGTCACTGCGGAAGGGACCGGCCGGAATGCCCCAGCCATTGAACAAGTTGCCCTCATTCCAGTTGCGGAAGCAATAGCGGACCGCTGCCGGCTCAGGGACGTCGGGGCTCGTGACTTCGACGTTTTTGCCATCCTTGACAAGGCCTGTAGCGGGATGGAATATCATATCGGAGCCGGCAAGATCGAATCCGGTGATGTCCTTGCCCATAGGGGAGAGTCCGCGGTCGTCCACCTTCATCGTGACGATGGCCTTGCAGCCATCGAATTTAACGCTTTCAAAAGTAGGGGCAACAGGGTCGGCGCCCTTTAAGCCATACTCTCCGACAAGCGCATTGTAGGCAAGGCGGAAGCCTACTTCCTTCTTCTTGCATGGATGGATTGTACCGAATTCTCCGATGTCGCCGGTGGTTACCATACCGCTCTTGGGAATCAGGTCGAGAGCTTTCTGCTGCGCTTCGCGAAGGTAGCCTGAGGTGAACTCTTCCGGATTACCGTATTTGTACGGCGCTATCTGCACATAGTAGAACGGGGCGTCGGGATTGTTGAACAGCCGGCGCATCATAGCCACATACTCCTGCTGCAGGCGGAGATATTGATCGTGGCGGTGCCTGTTGGATTCTCCCTGGTACCATAGCATTCCCTTGAAAGTAAAGGGTATGAGGGGATTTACCTGACCGTTGAACAAGGTGCAAGGAGCTTGATGCTTCTTAGCCGGCATATCTCCGCTGTCGAGGAAAGAAAGGTCGAATTCGCCGGGGAAACGGCCGCTTATCGTTTCCCTGTCCATCCAGGCCTCTATGGTGGAACCGCCCCAATCGGTGATGAGCAGGCCTACAGGTACTCCAAGGACCTCCTGCAACTTGAGAGCGAAGAAATACGCAGTTGCGCTTGTGGACGCTACGGCCTCTGGAGTATTCTCTTCCCAGGAGCCCCCACATTTGTCGACGGGCGACAGGGAGGCGTTGCGCTTGATTGTGCACATACGCACAGGGAGGTCAGGCTTTGCGGAGAGTATCAGATCGCCGGCTCCTTCCACGGGCTGGCTGCGGAAGCCTTTCATGGGCATTTCCATATTGGACTGACCGGAGCAGAACCAGACTTCTCCCACCAGGACGTTCTTCAGGACGGTCTTCTCGCCGTCGGAGATTGTTACGGTGTAAGGGCCGCCGGCGGGTGGTGTCTGTATCTTTGCGGACCATTTGCCCCCGGCATCGGGAACGGCAACCGTCTTTTTAGATGTCCAGGAAGGACTGATGCTTACCTTTTTCCCGGAATCGGACCAGCCCCAGACTGCTGCCTGGGTATTCTGCTGGAATACCATATTGTCGCTGAAAAAAGACGGAAGAGTAACTTTGGAATGGGCTTCAAAACTCGCTGCTGCGAGTACGGCCAAGACGATTGAGATACGGATAAACTGTTTCATACTCAAAGAATTAGCGGTGCGGCAAAATATACTATTTTACTATTATTACATTGGGAACCACCCTTTCCCCCTCATGGTCGAAAACTTGATTGTCGTAAGGGTGATTGATCACGCCGGAGCTCTGAGTCCACAATGTGGAAGACCCTCCGCCGTCAAGGTTTATGGCCTCGTACAGACCAAGGGACTCGCAGAGGACCTGCAATTCGGAGATGGACATGCCATCTGCCATTGAGGGGAAACGCCCGTCCACCACGACGAAATACAGCCATCCGTCGCTTGTGTATCCCAAGAGGGTGCGCGGGTGGCGCTTGGCATAGAACTTTTTGTACAGCCGGGAACCGTCGTCTTCGTATTCAGGAATCATTCCGTCTTCCACCAGCACCGGGCCGGAAACTATGGCCTCGCGCCATCCCTTGGCAGCTTTTGATGCAGCTTGGGAATCTGCCGAAACTATATCTACTGTTTTGCCCTTCTTGTCCAAAATGCGCAACATTCCGTTGCAGCGATATGAGCCGTCGGATGTCCGGGCACACTTCACCCGCCCGTCGTCTTTCACGAAAGTAGCAGGCGTAAGGTCTTTTTCGAAATAACTGCCGTTGATTGCCGCTATCGCCCTGGCTTTTTCCCCGAAGCTGCTGGTAATAGCTGCGGAAGGGCCGTCGGACTCAACCAGGGAAAGGGAGTATTCACGTATGGGGAATCGTGCCAGGGAAATACTCTGTACGCTGCCGAAGACATTGACTGATGCCGTTCCGGCCTCGACCTTGGTGTTCCCCACAGGCCGCCATCCCCAGTCAACAGTCTTCAGGGCAGCCAAAGGCTCCGAGCAGATTATCCTGCGTTGAGAGGCTCGTATGACAGGCCGGTAATACTCCTTGAAATCATTCCAGCTGTAGTACGGCCCGCACGCCGCAGGGACCGGAAGAGTGGCCTCACGTTCGTTTACGAGGGCCTTCAACAGGATATTGCCTTGTGCATTTCTGTAGAACACGAGCTGAAGCGACGCCCCCATGGGGATGTCATAGCTGGGCAGAATCTCCAGGCTCTGGTCAAAAGATGACGCGCAGCGGCCGCAGCCGTCGGCATCCATTATCACCAGCAGCGGAGCTATGCCGGAGTCGTGCCCGAAGCGCAAGCGCAACTGTGTATCTCCCGAAAGCATGTCGCTGTCTGCCGATGCTATTATCTGCTCAAGGGTATAAGCCGCATAGTCCACAGCAAGGTTCTCCGAGCCCTCAAAGCGGGCGACGTGAAGGAAGAAACGGGCTGACAGACCCCTCCAAAGCGACATTGCTTCATCTCCCGAGAAAACATCATCGAAACATCCCCTGTCTTCGTCCAGGCACCACGTGCCGAAAATTACCGCACCTAAAGTATTGAAAAACTGTATGGGAGACAGATTAAGCCCCTTCGTAACTTCATCAGGGTCGGTGAAAAACTTTCCGGCCAGCTCTTTCCAGTGGACCCTGTCCTCGAAATAATCGCCCAGGGCGCCGTTGGCCGCTTTTCCGCAGTGGAACGCATTCTTCACCAGATAAGGGTTGGACGGCAGGGCCGGCTGTAGCCATGAGGCATACTTTCCGGAAGCGTCGGCCTGTATTTCCATATCGTCATCCAGCTTGGAAAGTTGCGACAGGCAGGACCACATGCTCATTATTACCCGGGGAGATTCTGTAGATACCGCATCCACATGGGTAGCCCCCTCAAAGACCTCAGGGAAATGCTCAAACATACGCGTTGCAATATCCCTGTGCTGTGCCTTACCAAGTCCGGTAAGATTGCCGCCGCAATACTTGTACTTCTCGTAGAAATCTTTGTACCGGGCATAAAATGCCTTGCCTGCGTCAGTAAGCACCCCCTTTTCCGACGCCATTCCAAACCACTTGTAAACGCTGTCGTATTCGCTTAGGCAAAAGCGTGCGCCATGACGTGCGTAATGGCTGATATAAAAAGGTTTATACCCTTCCGGTGCAGGAGTGGCAGCAGGCAGGGCGCCGCTGTCGTAAACATAATAATTGCCGGCCGTCTTCTGCGGGTCCAGGAGAACGGCGCCACAAGGCTCCTGGGCAAAGCAAAGCCCCCAGAAGCAAAAGAGAGAGACCGCAGTAAATAACAAGTTTCTCATAAAAGCTGACTATTTCAGCCCACTTGGGAGCCGTTGGCAAGTACTTCCTGAGGAGTGATGAAACGCATGGTGCCATCGCCCTGCTTGGCCATCAGAATCATTCCGTGGCTTTCTATGCCGCGGATTACCCGGGGCTTGAGGTTGGCCAGGATGCAGATCTGCTTGCCCTGCATATCTTCCGGTTTATAGTATTCCGCTATACCAGAGACTATTACACGGCGGTCAACACCGGTATCGATAGTAAGTTTGAGAAGCTTGTCGGTCTTGGGCACGCGCTCGGCTTCCAGCACCGTGGCGGTGCGTATATCCATCTTCTCGAAATCCTCGAAAAGGCACTCTTCCTTAAGCGGGGCAAGCTGCCTTGCTGCCTCCGCCTTGGCACGGGCTTCCATTTCAGCTTTGATAGCTTCGAGCCTGGCTATCTGGGCGTCAATCACATCATCCTCTATCTTGGCAAACAGCAGTTCGGGTTCCGCTATGGAATGACCGGCGGGCAGCACCTGAGGACGACCGAGCAGTTCCCAGTCAAGGACTATGGCTCCGGGTGACGGCACGTGACCTGTGTGCAGGGCACAACCTTCACCTTCCCTGTATGTGTTCACGGTTTCCTGCTCGCCTTTGCGGTGGTCGAAACCAGCCTGGAGATCCACTCCGAGCATCCTGCGCAGCCTCTCGGCCGCGAAAGGAGTGAAGGGCTCGAAAGCAATGGCAAGATCGGCGCAAATCTGTATGGAGATGTTCAGGATGGTGGCGGTACGCTCCATGTCAGTTTTGGCAAGCTTCCAGGGCTCAGTGTCGGATATGTATTTGTTGCCTGCCCGCGCTATTCCCATCGCGTCTTTGAGGGCCTCGCGGAAACGGTAGTTTTCCAGGTTCTTCTCCATTGAGGCCTTGAGTGCGGGTATCTCGGCCAGCACTTCCTTGTCCACGTCCTGAAGCGCTCCGCACGCCGGTACCTTGCCGCCGAAATACTTATGGGTAAGCACCACGGCACGGTTTACGAAATTGCCGAAAATCGCTACCAGTTCACTGTTGTTGCGGGTCTGGAAGTCTTTCCAGCTGAAGTCGTTGTCGGCCGTCTGGGGGGCGTTTGCAGTGAGCACGTAGCGCAGTACGTCTTCTTTCCCGGGGAAATCTTTCAGGTATTCGTGAGCCCATACCGCCCATCCGCGGGAGGTGGAAATCTTGTCGCCTTCCAGGTTCAGGAATTCGTTGGCCGGCACATTTTCGGGCAGTATGTAGCCGCCGTAGGCCTTAAGCATGGAAGGGAACACAATGCAGTGGAACACAATATTGTCTTTGCCTATAAAGTGAATGAGACGTGTGTCCTGGTCTTTCCACCATGTTTCCCACTGTCCATATTTGTCCGGATGGGCATCGCAAAGTTCTTTGGTATTGGAAATATA
>JAFWPT010000253.1 GCA_017509375.1 Bacteroidales bacterium
ATAAACAGGGAGTTTGGGACCGCCGTTCTTGATCATTGTGGTTCCGTCTACCTTGATGTCTCCGTTGACCCAGAAACTGTTACCGACCGGATCGAGTGAACAAAGGATGGTGTTGAGGAAATAGTAATTGCCGGTGTTCTGGAACTTGATGACACCCCAGTTGTTCTTCCTTCCGGCTCCGGTTTCAGGAGCACGATAATTGTCGCCAACAATTGTCGTGTTGGCAAGAATGAGGGTGCTGCTCGTGTTATCCATGCCAATCCATGAAATGTCATCGACGTTACGACCACCATAATTGTCATGGAAGGAACAGTTGTTGAAGGCAAATGTACTGCCGGCCAAAGTGGCGAAGACCGTTCCCCTCAAGCCGCCATATCTGCCTGCATCGTTGCTTACTCCGGAAGTGTTTTCCTTGAATTCGCAGGCGTTGAAATAATACTTCACATCACCTATACGGCAGTTGACGATGGCCGCGCAGGGATTATTCGCAGAAATCTGTCTATTCGTATAGTTCCCGTCAAACACGCAGCCGTCGAAGTAACCGACTTTTCCGGATTGCTGGATACGAATGATGCCACCTGAGACTATATCCTCACCAACAAAATTGTAGTTCTCCTTGAAAAGCACATCCGTACAGCTGAAAGATCCGTAGGAATAAATAGCTCCACCTGCTGCCTTTTTTGTCGTGTTTTCAGTATCCGCACCATTGGCGTTATTCCCCTGGAACTTGCCGCCGGTAAAGGTGGTATTGTCATTAGCATTTTCAATCATGACGGCGCCGCCTCTTTGGTCACAATCGTTGTCAATGAACTCACAGTCCGTGAAAGTGGTGGTAACATCGGTTCCGTTGATACAAATGGCACCGCCCTGAACGGAAGAATGATTCCTGATAAAGTCACAGTCGTCGAAGGTGATGGTTCCGGCACCGGAAATATATGCTGCCGCACCGTATTCGCCTGAATCATTATTATCGCTGAACGTTACCCTCGTACATGTGAATGTGTCGAAAGACTGTGCATAAATGGCATTCTTGGTGATATTGCTGGCTTCGCAGTCCACAATATTCACCTTCGCACTGGCGTGATTGACATGGATTATTCCGCCTGCACCGGTAGCGTTTTTGAATACGCAGTTACTGATATTCACGGTGGCGCTGTTGAACAGGGAAATGCCGCTGCCGTTTCCGGAAGTCTGGTTGCCATCGAAAATGCAGTGGTCCAGATTCAGTTCCTTGGCACTGTTGTTCATACGGATAGCAGACGCATTGGACGCACCATTTGTACCCGTAAACTTGACGTTCCTTACGGTAATATATGAGTTTTGCTGCGGCCAGAGCACGCCGGCAGTAGTGCCGTAAGTGGCTGTACGCCCGATGAAGGTGGTCATGCTTGACTCGGAATTGAAGGTACCTTCCAATGTAAAAGCAACATTTCC
The DNA here is from genome assembly GCA_017509375.1 of Bacteroidales bacterium. The sequence continues at coordinate 1,435 of JAFWPT010000253.1, forward strand.
ATGATTCGGGTAGTTTAACACCAGATAGTCGTCGCCAAAGGAGAACTCGTCAGCCGAGAAATGGAATGTAGAGCCCTTGAGGAGGAAATGGTTGTCCTCGTCTGTAACAAAAGCCTTGAATTCGGTGACGCCCATGGCATTGGTCCAGCTCTGGCCAGCCTTGGTGCCGGCGCCGGAAGGAGTTACATAATACTGGCCGGCCTTGTCATCTAGATTGGAAAGCTTTATAATCTTGCCGCGTTCGGTAGTGAACGAGCCGGCATAGAAGAAAGGAGTGAGCTGTTCTTCACCTCTGAAGTAGCCGATGCGGAAACCATCGGAAAGGACGACGTCAGGCATAACGGGGATATAGTAGTTGCCGGGGCCGGTAACTGTCACGCTGACTGTTCCGCCCGTATCAGTTGCTGTGCCAAATACAGGGTCTCCGCTTCCGTCTATACCTACAGGGAGATAGCCGGATATGGCTTGAGCCTCATCCGTATTACGTCCGCCCATCACCTGGATCTTGGTTATTTCGTTGGCGGTCACGCCGACTTTCAGCAGGCAGGCTACATTCTTGAATGCCAGTGTGGTGCTCCATGTGTCGCCGGTCTTGACGGCCTTGGCCACGCAGATGTCGTTAGCGGCGAAGGAGCCGTCGGTGCGGGAGCCGTTGAAGTGGACGTTCACGTTGCCGCTGTCGTAGCTGCCGCCTGCAGACGCGGGATACACGGCATATAGTTCGGTGGCACCTTCGCCGATTTCAACGCTGAAGGTGGTGCTGGCGCCGGAAG
>JAFWPT010000254.1 GCA_017509375.1 Bacteroidales bacterium
AGTGCTGCGAAAAGCACTGTTACAAGGAACGTAGTTATCAGGAAGCTCTTCTTCTTGACTTTGTTGAGATATTCCCTGCTGATAATAATGCCGGTAGTATGCAGGTTCATTGCTTTTCAGTTACGAGTTTGATAAAAATGTCATTCATACGGGGCATCAGTTCTTTGTAGGAATTGATGGTGACTCCCTTGTCCAGGTAAGCCTGGAGTGTGGATGTGCCGTCGGTTTCACGGGGAAGCACTTCGGTGTGGCGGCCGTCGGCATCGGTGTAAACCAGTTCGACATTGTTGTTGCCATAGTCACGGCGTATCTGCTCCACTCCTCCTGTGATTACCAGTCTGGCTTTGTTTATGAGCGCGATGTTGTCGCATAGTTCTTCTACGGACTCCATATTGTGCGTAGAAAGGATGATTGTAGCGCCCCCTTCTTTCAGCCTGAGGATTTCCTGGCGGATTATCTCCGCATTCACCGGGTCGAAGCCGCTGAAAGGTTCGTCCAGAATCATCAGGGAAGGTTTATGCACCACGGTAGTGATGAACTGAAGCTTCTGCGCCATACCTTTGGAAAGCTCCTCTACCTTCTTGTCCCACCAGTCCTGAATACCGAAACGGATAAACCAATCCTTGAGAGAGTTCCTGGCATCTACGGTGCTCATTCCTTTCAGTCGGGCGAGGTACATGGCCTGGTCGCCCACCTTCATTTTCCTGTACAAACCCCTTTCTTCAGGCATATAGCCTATGCGGGCCACATCCTGTTGAGTAATGGGGGCACCATTGAACAGCACCTCGCCGGAGTTGGGGATGGTTATCCGGTTGATAATCCGGATAAGAGTGGTCTTACCGGCTCCGTTGGGCCCCAGCAATCCGAAAATCTTGCCTTCCGGAATCTCCAGGCTTACATGATCCAGCGCCACTTTTTCGCCGAAGTTTTTGCAAACTTCCTTACATTCGATAATCGCCATTGATATAAATGTTGTTTTAACCTTCAAATGTAAACATTTTTTGCGTGATATTCATTATTTTTGTGGTGATGAAACGCTTAATTACCCTTCTTCTCTTGCTTGCATGCGCCAGCGCATACGCACAAGACCTCAATGTAACGCCTTCTCCGGATTCCAGCAAAGTGGCGTTCACCCGCAACAATGACTTATGGGTCAGAGATATTGCCAGTGGAGCCGAATACCGCCTTACTGATGATGGCAACGAACTGATACTCAACGGATACGCTTCATGGGTGTATTACGAGGAAATCTTCGGCCGTCCATCCAGGTACAGGGCTTTCTGGTGGAGTCCGGACTCACGCAAACTCGCATTTTACCGCTTCGACAACAGCGCGGTCCCGATGTTCCCCATCTACTCCCCCTTCGGCCAGGACGGTTCTCTTTCTCTCACCCGCTATCCCAAGGCAGGCGAGTGCAACCCTCCCGTGCGTATAGGCATCATAGAGGCTGACAGCGGAGATACCGTGTGGGCCGATTTCAGCGACGACCCGGATCAGTATTTCGGCACTCCGTTCTGGGGTCCCGGGTCCGACGAGTTGTTTGTGAGCCGCATGCCGCGCAGACAGAGCCTGCTGGAAGTGTTCGCTGTGAGTGCCGCTGACGGCAGCAAGCGGCCGGTATATAGCGAAAACTACCCTACCTGGGTCACATGGATAGAGGGTATGCTGTTCACCGACAAAGGCTTGCTGATGGCACGCAACTTCGAGACCGGTTGGGAGCAGATCTACTTCCTCGGCTACGACGGCAGCCTGAGGCGCCTTACTGACGGCCGCAACTGGGACATCCGGCTACTCAAGTACGACCAGAAAAAGGGGGACCTGTGGTTTCTGGCAAAACGCGATTCAAGGATACATTCCACACTGTACAGAATTGACAAGAAAGGCAGGATATTTACTCTTACCGACCCGGAGTACAACACTATGCGAGCTGAGATTTCGGATGATGGAAAGAGTTTCAAGGCCATGGCTTCCAATGTCCGTTGCAAGTGGCAGATGATTGAAGGCAACGCCCAGAAAGTCAAGAGCTTCACCAAACTGAGCGAGAGTGATGCTGAAGGTCCGCGCCCCGAACTTGTGAGAATTCAGAACGACGGTTTCGAGCTCTACGGCCTCATCTCCGCCCCCAAGGATTTCGACCCTGCAAAGAAATATCCTGTAGTAATGCAGTTATATGGCGGGCCAGGTACCCCTTACGTCCGGGACACTTGGATGGACAGGGATTCCCAGAACCGTTGGTGCTGGGAAAACGGCATCATCTATATTGTAGTCGATCCCCGTTCTTCCGGAGAAAACGGCAGGGCCGGAATGGACCAGGCGTTCAGGCGCATGACGGTAATAGAGCTTCAGGACTATATCTGCTGGGCCAAGTGGCTGCAGACCCTGCCCTACGTGGACGGTTCCCGCATAGGCGTGGAAGGCTTTTCCTTCGGAGGCACGACTACCGCCATGCTGGTACTGCGCTACCCTGAATACTTCTGCTGCGGAATCGCAGGCGGCGGCGTGTACGACTGGACTCTCTACGATTCCCACTACACGGAACGCTACATGGACACGCCCCAGGCTAACCCCGACGGCTACAAGGAGGCCAGCGTGATGACCTGGGTGAACACCTGTGCCCTCAAGGAGAAAAAGGGACTGCACAACGGCATGCCTGCACTTAAGCTTACCCACGGTACAGGTGACGACAACGTCCACTTCCAGAACACCCTGCAGCTTATCGACGCCCTGCAGAAAGCCGAAATTCAGTTCGAGCTGATGATCTACCCTGACGGCATGCATGGATACCGCGGATACCAGCACATTCATGATGCAGCCAACGACCAGCTGTTCTGGAGCAAGCATTTGCTGCCATAGCTGTGTGCGGCACTTACCCGGCCGCGTGATAGGGACAGCTGATTATCAGCCGGCGTTCGCCACCCAGAACGCATGCGAAGATATGGACGGGGCCTCCTGGCTTCGTCTTTATCTTTGTCCGGAGCTGCTCTGAACTGAGTCCTACACCTTTAGCCGTCACTTCAGCCTGCGGATACCGGCGGCCTAAGGCCTTCAGCACAGAAGACGCAAACGGCAAATCTTCAATCACCTGATAATACTTTCCGAAATGCGCCAGACTTCCGTCGTACGGCATCATCCCCATGCCCGGCCCGAGCCCGGACTTGACCATTGAGGCGGAAGGCACGAAGAGCAGGTCCCTTTGGCCGGTTTCCGCCTCCGCCACACAGGAAGGATTGAAGACCTGCCCATTCTCCGCCAGGACAACACCGGAAAACGAGGCCCCGCTGCTGCATACGCAAAGCAGCTCCTTGCACTCGCCGCCTGTGCCAATCACATGAATATGAGACAAATAAGCTTCCAGGCGCCGCCTCAGCATAGTAATATCTGCCATGGGTGACACCTTCACCATCACCGTGGGAGCAAGTCCGGTCAGCAGAGGCATCAGCGACACCACGTCGGGACTACATTCCTCCAGCAGAAACAGTTTGCGCCCGGCCGTGCCACGGCGGGCAGGGTCAAGATAGATGACGTCAGGGCCAAATTCGGAAAGCGCTTCCTGCCACCCGGAAAGTTCCGCGCCTATATCATAGCAGTTGAAAAGCACATTGGAAATGCTCAGAAGGCCGAAATTCCTTTCTACCGCCCCGCACAGCACGTTGTCCCTCTCATTGTACCAGACAGCGGACGCTTTCAGGGAAAAAGCCCAGCTGTCCACTCCGAGACCTCCGGTAAGGTCGGCCACCCTGGCGCCTTCCGGAATGAGCGATGCCTTGTACCTCGCCGCTATCTCTCCCGAACATTGCTGCAGGTTGAGCGAAGCCGGAATCTCCAGCTCCCTGCCGGCCCAGGAAGGCACTTTGGCCGAGAGTTTCCGCAAGCCTTCCGCCTGCATTGCCTGGAGCATCCCCGCAAAACCTCCGTTCATGCGAAAAGATTGTCTTTGAAATTCACCAGATACACTTTTTCCACGGCACGGGTAATGGCGGTATATAGCCACTTCAGGTCTTCAACGCTCAAGATGCCTTCCCAAAAAGGATTGTCGATGAACACGCAGCGCCATTGTCCTCCCTGAGCTTTGTGGCAGGTAACGGCGTCCGCATATTTCAGCTGCAAGGCGTTAAAGAAAGGATC
>JAFWPT010000255.1 GCA_017509375.1 Bacteroidales bacterium
GCCAGAGCCCATCTGTACACAGCGGCCGTGCTTGTCCATCCACTGGACCTCGTTGTCGTAATGGAAGTCACATTCAAGCAGATAGCCGCCTGTCAGCGCTTCCCCGGAGCTATCCTCGGGCTTCATTTCGGTCACCGGTACACGGTCTTTGTCCACCCGTACCTGCTCTATCATCAGGTAGTTCCCCTGATGCTTTCCATTCAGGACCAGTTCCACGGGCACGCAGTGAGGCGTCCAGTCCAGGCCGGTCATGGAAGCTACTTTCATGGATACCAGATTGCGCATCATGGTACGGTCCATAAAATTGGCAAGCAGTATCCAGCGCTTGTGCTTCTTCATTCCCAGAATCGGCTGCTTGGCCTCAAGCTTTACCAGATATGGCTTCTTCGGCCATTCCCAGGTGGTATTTCCACGGCCCCTTACAGAACAGTTTACGGATTCGAGCCCCGGATATCCGCCTTCCGCTTGAATACTCAGGCTGGCCGCTACATACTCTGTCTTGGAGGTAATGGGAACCGAGTCTTCAGTATTAATGCTTACTACCGGAAGACCGGTATCAGGACCTTGCCTTAACGAGAACACGCTGAACTCCGGAGAGAGGGTGAACGACTTTCCGCCGGTAGCGGAATTGCGCTGCACTATTGCAAGGCAAAGCTTCAGCTCATAACTCTTATGCAGGTTCGCATCGGCTATGACTGCTGTATAGACGCCCTGCGTTGAAGCCGGAGCGAAACTCTGCAGGCAACACTCCTGGGGAGCATCCCCGGAAGCCGTCTGGAGCACCAGCTCGCTGAATTCAAAAAGCGGGTCCTTCACCGAGAACGTGAGCGTTGCACTACCGCCCTCGGGAAGGACTAAACTGCTTTGTTCTAACGTGATAGATCGCAGACGGGGAGTCTTTCCGGAGTCGGGATCCATGTTCTTGCCGCAAGAAACGCTCACTGCCAGCAAAATGACAAGCCGGAAAAGAAAAGTACGCCGCATATTCTCTACCTCACTTCGAACGACAATGCATTACCGGAATCGCTGTCCGAGGCGACCCAAAGCCGGAACTCTCCAGCTTCCACCGCCTTTTTCATATCCAGTCCGTGGAAAGAAAGACAGGACACCGGGAGGCTTATAGACAGCTTGCGCGACTCTCCGGCTTTCAGGCTCACCCGCTCAAAGGCTTTCAGCTCCTTTACCGGCCTGGCAACCGAGCCCACAAGATCGCGTACATATACCTGCACCACCTCGGTTCCGTCATACTTGCCTGTATTGGTCAGTTTGAAACTTACGGTTATATTATCATCTTTGGAATACACGCTCTTGTCCAACGCTACGTCGGAATAAGAGAAAGTGGTGTAACTGAGTCCGTAGCCGAAGGGAAAGAGCGGATAAGCTCCGTAATCCAGATAATAAGAGGTGCAGCCAAGAGAGGTCTGGCCGGCTTCTGGAGGTATGTTATCTATCAGGGTTTCAGACACATACGGACGCCCTGTCATGTGGTGGCTGTAATACATCGGGGCCTGGCCGACAGTGCGCAGGAAGGTAACCGGAGTCTTGCCGGAAGGAACGGCGTCCCCGAACAGCAGGTTGCTGATAGCAGGGCCGCCCATCGTTCCAGGGTGGAAAGAATAGAGCATAGCATTACAGTTGGGCAGGTCCCTTTCGATAGTGAGCGGACGTCCTGCCATTACCACAGATACGACAGGCTTTCCGCTGGACTTCAAGGCTGCCAGCAGTTCGCTCTGGGATCCCTTGAGATTCAAATCTGCAAGGGAATGGGCTTCTCCGGACAGAATGGCTTCTTCTCCGAGGAAAGCCAGAATCACATCGGCCTTCCGGGCTGCCGCCACTACATCGTCGAAACGCTCACGGCTCTGGCGGCTGTACTCCAACCCGGGCACGTAATTCACCTTCCCTGGGAAACGCTCCCTGAGTGCCATGAGCGGAGTGATGGTGCGGGCCTTTTCACCGTCGAAACTCCAGGTTCCAAGCTGGTCGTGAGGAGCATCGGCCATAGGTCCGGTCACCAGGATACGGCAAGGTTTCAAAGGAAGGACGCCGTCGTTCTTCAGCAGAACAGCTGATTCTTCGGCAGTTTTCAATGCGGCCTCCAGATGCTCCGGGGCGTACTGCACCGAAGCGGCTGCGGCGGCATCCACGTAGGGGTTTTCGAACAGTCCAAGCAGGAATTTGACCCTGAGAATGTTGCGCACCGCCTGGTCTATAGTGGACTGCTTGACAGCACCGCTGCGTACGAGTTCCTCTATATGGGACAGAAAGCCAAAAGTCATCATGTCCATATCTACGCCAGCGTTCACTGCAATCTGCGCCACATTCTTGCGGTCCGTACCAACACCGTGGGATATCATCTCGCCCATAGAATTCCAGTCCGTAACCACAAGGCCGTCAAATCCCCACTCCCCGCGAAGCACATCCTTGAGAATGAAACTGTTACCGGTGGAAGGCACGCCGTCGTTGTCATTAAACGAAGTCATCAGAGTCATGGCTCCGGTCTTCACGGCAGCCTCGAAAGGAGGGAAATAAGTATCGCGGAGCTGTCGCTCGGTGAGATAAGTAGTATTGTAATCCCGGCCGCCTTCAGCTGCGCCATAACCTACGAAATGCTTGGCGCATGCCGCTACGGAACTTTTGTCAAGCCCAGCGCCCTGGTACCCGCGGACCATAGCTTCGGCCATACGGACACCGAGGTAAGTGTCTTCCCCGCTGCTCTCGGCAATACGGCCCCAACGGGGATCACGGGAGACATCCAGCATGGGAGAGAATGTCCACCTTACACCCTGAGCGCTGGCTTCCACGGCCGCGATCCGGGCTCCCCTTTCCACCAGTTCAGGATCGAAAGTGGAAGCAAGCCCTATAGGGATGGGGAACAGGGTATGAAAACCATGAATCACATCGCGGGCCACCAGAAGAGGAATTCCGAGACGTGACTCTTCCACGGCTATACGCTGGAATTCGTTGATTTTCACGGGATCCACCTCATTTAGAATAGAGCCCACTTGGGATTGCCTTATGGCTTCCGCATAGTTGGCCACGTCTCCTCCTGCCGAAATCTGGTTCATCTGGCCTATCTTTTCCGCCAAAGTCATTTTAGCCAGCAGGCTGGATATACGATCTTCGATTTCGGGGGTAGTTCCCACGGTAGTGCCTGCCTGACGGCTGCAGGCAAGCGCTATCAGCAAAAGCGGGATCAGTCTTGTAAAAAACTTCATTGGTTCAGTTTTTCTGGAATACGCGAATATAGTCAATAGACATGGTAATCGGAAGAGCCGACTCATCTACTCCTCTCATTCCGCCCCAATCGCCTCCCCATGCAAGGTTAAAGATGGGATAGAAAGCGTAATGGAACGGCCATTGGTTGTGACCTGAGCCCAACTGGGCCTTTGTGACCGCCAGCTGAATCTTTCCGTCCACATAAGTGGTAATGGCATCGGGAGTCCACTCCAGGGCATAGATGTGATAGTCACCTTCAGCTTTGGATATGGTCATTGCGTGAGTCTTCTGCGTATTCTTGGTGTGATTATAGTCTTGAGTATGGATAGAAGACGACACCTCGTTGGGGACTACGCCCACTTCCTCCATTATGTCAATCTCTCCGCACATAGGCCAAGGATTTGTATTCCAGTCATTTCCGACAGGCATCATCCAGAAGGCGGGCCAGGTGCCCTTACCGGAAGGCAGCTTTATACGAGCTTCGAACCAGCCATAGAGCCAGCCGCTTTTCACATGGGCATAAACCCTGCCGGAATATACTTTGGAACCTTCCTTGAAACAGTGTATATGAAGCGAGCCTCCGTTTATCTCGGTGACTTCATTTCCGGAAGGAGACACATGGTTTACGTAATTCTGCAATTCATTGTTCACCCAGCCGGAGCCCTGCACTTCATGAGTCCAGTCTGCCTTGTTGAGTTCAGATCCTTCGTTGAACTCGTCTCTCCAGACCAGATGATACCCTGCCGGAACGTCGATGTCCACTTCTCCCCCTGACTGCTTGAGCGGCACTTTCTCACGGGTGGTTCCGCATTTTATGGTGATTTCGGTTTCCCTGTCCTTGAAGGAATCGTTTTTCTTTACCTTCACGGTCAGCAGCGCCGTTGGTTGGGCGCTATAGGAAGGATCCACCGTCACCCAGTCCACATCATCAGCAGCATAGGCCTGGAAGGGACCGGACGCCGTCACCTCAAGTGTCAAGGTCTGGGCGTCCTGCCCGCAAGACAGCTCGGCTGGGCTCACCGAAACGCTCCCGCTTACGGGATCTGTTTTCCCGCCCCCGCCGCAGGCGAGGGCAAGAAACAGAAACGGTATTAGTTTTACAGCCATCCGCATGATTCCGCTATTTGGCAGCACGCAAAGCTATATCCGTGACGGTAACTTCGGTTCCGGCGGGCAGACGGCCGAAGTCGAAGATAACCATCACCGCCTCATAGGCCTGATCAGGCCTCACCGGCTCATTCTTGTAGGCCACGCTGTCGTATGCCACCAGGGCTACGTTGTTGTCGTAGAAGAAGGCATGGGCGTTGTCGTCGTTGGCATCAGCTACCTTCACGGTGCATACGCCATCCACGGACGATTCGATCTTGCAGGAGAATTCGTAGTCCACGGATGGGTCGGCCGGAACGGGGGCAACCAGCTTCACCTGCCCCTGCCACTCCGAGCCGCCGACTCCGGCAGGCACGGTGAGCTTGAGCGCGTCGCCGTCGAAGCTTGCGCCGGGATCCAGGCCGCCGCTCCAATCAGAAGGGCTGAACCAGGTCTCCTTAAGGCCGAGCTCCCCGAGCAGATTGTCACCATAGGAACCGCCCCCGCCGTTGCCGCCGGAAGTGCCGGAAATCTCGCGCAGGTCAATGTTCTTCACGGTGATCTGGGTGCCGGCAGGCAAACGGCCGAAGTCGAAGATGACCATCACCGCCTCGTAGGCCTGATCCGGCTTCACCGGCTCATTCTTGTAGGCCACATTATCGTATGCTGCCAGGGCTACGTTGTTGTCGTAGAAGAAGGCGTGGGCGCTGTCGTCGTTGGCATCCGCAACTTTCACGGTGCACACACCGGACTCGGAAGACTCTA
>JAFWPT010000034.1 GCA_017509375.1 Bacteroidales bacterium
CGGCCAGACCTACGGCGGCGCCGCGTTCCCCCACCGCGGGGACCTCTGCGGGGCCGATGACTGCTGCACGGTGTTCATCGTCGCGAACCTTCCGGCTGACAAGGTGAATGCCACCGCCAATTTGGCGGACCTCAAGGCCATCGAGGTGAGTGAGACTTTCCTGGACGGGAACTCTCCGCTGGCTCCGGACGCCGAGGCCCTGAGTTTCATCATGACCGGCCAGAAGCAGGTCAAGGGCACCAGCCTCAGTGTGGACAAGGCCACCGCGGAGGTCATCGACCTCAACCGCCTGGCCGTCAAGATCACCTACACCGTCAACGTGCTGAAGAGCCGCGTGGAGGCTGCAGGCGGTGTTACCGAGACCTGGACCCCGATGCTCGGCGGCAACAACGTCCGCATGTATCCGCAGAACGTCGTGAAGAACGCCCTCCTCGGCGCCGTGGACGAGCTCTACCCGGCGACCCTGACGACCGCCAACGCCGATCAAATCGTGGTGTCCTCCGACGAGCCCAGCAAGTGGGAGGATGGCGGCACCAACTACACGACGAAGGAGCCCCTCGGCCCCTATTACACCTATCCCAACAACTGGGAGGAGGGCGGCGCCGACACCTTCGTCAAGATCATCGTTCCTTGGCAGGTTACCAGGGTTCAGAATGGGAACGTCATCTATTCCGCCCAGCGCGAAGTCTACTACAAGGTCCTGCTCCCGGATCCGATGACCCTCTCCAACACCTGGTATCAGCTGGAGATCAATCTCGCCCCCGGCACGGAGAACGAGCCCGAGGTCGAAGTTTTGGCCGAGTACCGCGTCGCCGACTGGATTGGCGGCGGTGAGGAAGGCGTCGACGGCGTCCTCAAGGACATCAAGTATCTGATTGCAGACCGTTCTGACGAAGTCAGCGATGGCGGTGAGAGTCATTTTGTTACCTATACCAGTGGTATCAGCATTCCGTATAGCGCATCCAACCCCGTTGTCTTCGAGGTGATTGAGGCTTCTTATCTCGATTTCTATACTGAAGAGCCTACTGAGAAGAAATTTGTTCAGAATCATCGTTGGGTGAATCCGACAAATACTGCAAAGATTGTCGGACATTCTACTGATGGAGAAAACTGGTCTCGCGTTACGAATCTTTCGACAGTTGAAAGCTGGTTCAAATTCGACAATGGTTCAAATGTTGGTGCTCCTGAAGGCAGCTTGGTCATGAACCACTTGATGAATGGTATTTTGACGTCGGATTACTTCGATGTTTCCCCTTATACATTTACGGTGCGGATTTATCTCCAGAGAGACATGACGCTTCTTGAGGAAGTCAAGATTGTCCAGTATCCGCAGACATACATTGAGGCACAAGAGAGTACAGTACACGCGGACTCTCCTGCTGCTAGTTCGAGAAATAGTTTCTATGGTTATATTTTCATCAATGGTGTTTCCAGAGTAACTAATGCGGGCCAAGGCAGTCCTTGGACTACGATTATGGCCATCGGAAGCTCATACAGCGGTAAGACAAATCATAATATGTATATCCTTACGACCGGTGTGCTGAGTGATTCCAGCAAGAGGCTTGGTGATCCTCGTGAGACTACGTCTTACGACGAACCTAAACTTGTTGGTAATAGAGAAAATGGTACGGCTCGTGGTAATGATAAAACAGAGGACTTTATAACAGCACCTGCTGTAGGTGGTGGTGAAAGGAGTCTATCGAATTATTATCCTACCGATCCTGCGAAGAGCCCTACCTTTATCGCTCCTAAGCTTCGTGTTTCTTCTGCCTTTGGCCGTCGTGGAAGTAACAGTGGTGGTAGCAATAGTAACGATGACTATCGGTATAATTATGCTTCGGCTTGGAATCGTTGTGCCGCATATCAGGAAGATGGTTATCCCGCCGGACGGTGGAGACTTCCTACTGAGGCAGAAATTGATTTAATCAACAGATTGTCTCAAAGAGAATTTATTCCTTCACTCTTTTATGGCACTACTCCATATTGGACTGCAACACCTGGTGTAGCTGTTAATGGTAATGGTACTCAGAATGTCCTTTCAGCTTCTACTCGTTGCGTCTACGATGACTGGTATTGGGGTTCCGAACCTGTTGACGGTGCGCAGAATAAGTTTATGTGGGGTGACTAATGTTATAGGAGGATTAGAATTATGAAAAAATTATATACCATTGTTACGCTTCTTGCTCTTGCCGCAGTCGTTTCCTGCAGCAAGAAGGAATCCCCTATAACCAATGACATTCCCGGAACGGTCACGTTCGAGATGGATGTCAAGATTCCCGAGACCATCGTCACGACGAGAGCGGATGCTGGCA